>JAYWFR010000166.1:0-24475 GCA_043778695.1 Polaromonas sp.
TCGCCCAGCCCGGCTTGCTGAAACTTGGCCATCATGCCGCCCAGGCCGCCGTGGCCGCCGTCGTTGCTGAGCATGCCGGTAATGGCTTGCAGCATTTGCGGGTTGCTGGCGAGCATGCCGATCAGGCTGCCCATGCCGCCGCCGCCAGCCGCAGCACCCGCTTGTTGCTGCTGACCGCCCATGACCGCGCCTAAAACTGAATCAAGTAAACCCATGATGAACTCCAAAAGTTGTTATGAATGAAACGCTTACCAACGCAATGTAGCAAATTACCATTACAGATTTTGCAGCTTGCGCTGCTGTAATGCAAGCCATGCCAATAACAAGGCGGTCAGGCTCAGCGGTACCAATGAGCCGAGGTTCAACAATGTCCAGCCCTGGGTGGTGACCAACACGCCGGACGTGAGCGACGAGACAGCCAGCACGGCAAACACGCAAAAGTTCAGCGCGCCCTGGGCCTTGTCTTTTTCTTCCGGCCGATAGGCTGTCAAGGCCAAAGTGGTGGCGCCGGTGAACAAAAAGTTCCAGCCCAGGCCGAGCAAAAACAGCGCCATTAAAAATTGTTTGAATTCAATGCCCGACAGCGCAATGACAACGCAAACCATATTCAACACCAGGCCAATCCCCATGATGGGCAGCGTGCCGTAGCGCTTGATCAAATGCCCAGTGAAGAAGCCCGGCGCAAACATGCCGATCACGTGCCATTCAAGCACCCAAGCCACGTCTGAAAACGGCAGGCCGCACATTTGCATGGCAATGGGGGTGGACGCCATCAGCAAATTCATCACGCCGTAGCCTAAAGCGCCTGCAGCTGCTGCCACGATGAACACGGGCTGGCGCATGATCTCGCCCAGTGGCCTGCCGCTGCTGGTTGCTCCTGATGTTGATGAAGTCTTGACAGGAGCGCGCGCAAAGCTGACATACGCCATCAACGCCATAGCCAGCAGCGCGACCACGGCCAGCGACAGATAAGCCCCGGCAAAGGGAGCGTCCAGCAAGCTGCGTGTTTTTGATGCCAAATTTGGCCCCAGCACTGCGCCAATCAGCCCGCCGGCCATCACCAGTGAAATGGCTTTTTCTTTAAAGCCAGGCGCGGCCAGCTCAGCTGCGGCAAAGCGGTACAGCTGCGCATTGGCGTTGTAGTAGCCCGCCACCACCGTGGCCGCCACCAGCAGCCAGAAGTTTTTGCTGTAGGCGGCATAGCAGCACAGCAGGGCCGACAGTACCGCCACAGTCAGCCCCATCTGAAAAGACGCCTTGCGGCCGTAGCGGCTTTGCGTCTGGCTGACCAGTACCGTCGACAGCGCCCCGCCCACCACATAGGCCATCAGCGGCAACGTGGCCATCCAGCCAAACGGTGCCAGGCTCAACCCCACCAGCCCGTTGATGGCGATAAACACGACGTTGTTGGTCATGAAAAGACCTTGGCAAATGGTCAAAAGCCACAGGTTTCGGTTCATGTTATTTCGCCCATCATGACAAGCGAAAGACATGCCAGCGGCGCGGTTTCAGAGCGCAGCACGCGCGCACCGAGTGTGACGGGTGCAAAGCCGTTGGCAAGGGCGGCGCTTTCCTCAAGCGGGCTCAAGCCGCCTTCGGGGCCGCTTAAAAATGTCAGGCTGCCGCGTGTTCCCATGGCTTTGAGCAATGGTTGTGACGCGGGTTGGAGTGACAGCAGCAGCCGCGTGTCGTTTGAACTGGCAAGCGTTTTCAGCCAGTCGCTCAGGCCGACAGGTGCATGCACCAGCGGCACGCAGTTGCGGCCGCATTGCTCACACGCTGCAATAACAATGCCTTGCCAGTGCGCGCGCTTTTTCTCAAGGCGCTCGCCACTCAGACGCAGCACGGTGCGTTCAGTCATCAACGGCTGAATGCTGGCCACGCCCAGCTCGGTAGCTTTTTCAACCAGCCAGTCCATACGTTCGTTGGCGGGCATTCCAATGGCCAGGTGCACGGTGCGTGGAGTTTCGAGCTGGGTGGGTTTGAAGTCACCCACCAGCACAGTTACATCGCTGCGGCCCATGCTTTGCACCACAGCGCCAAACTCGCCTTCCACCTCATCCTGTCCGTTAAACAACGCAATGCCACTGCCGGGTTGCAGTCGCAGAACCTGCACATGCCGTGCAGCCACCGGCGGCAAGCTGATGCTGATGCCTGTTGCCAGGGTTTGGTCGGTGTAGATGCGTGGAGTCAAGTGGTTGCTTTGATTTGGATGTGCTTACTACTGCTATTATCTATATAGCTGTTTACCCAATATTTACATGGGCTAGAGGCCGATTTGATTGGGCGCGTCACAAAAATCTCGATCCAACTGGACGCGTCAACGATGTTCATTCAAAGATCCGATTTGGCTCTTTTTCCGGCTCAATGTCGCCCAGGTCATAGCCTTTCAATATGCCGCAGTAGGCACTCATTGGCAACTTAGGAATAATCACTAGCTCTGCACCTCGCACTTCAAAACGAATATGCGTGCCGGGCGTGATGCCCAGCTTGGCGCGCATGGCCGCTGGCAAGGTAACTCGCCCTTTGCTTGAAACAACTGCGCTTACCTGCATGTCAACTCCTGGGGCAGTACAACTTCAAATGTTTGCGTTAAAAAAGTAAAGCATAACTTGGTGTCAAGCTGCCTACAATTCAGAGCGCTCTAAAACACCTACATGCTGCAATTTCAAGTCCTCACCACTGACCCCACCAGCCACGCACGCCGCGGCACTTTGACGCTGAACCACGGCGTTGTGCAAACGCCAATCTTCATGCCTGTGGGCACGTACGGCACGGTCAAGGGCGTCATGCCGCAGTCACTGCATGAGATGGGCGCGCAAATCATCTTGGGCAATACCTTCCATTTGTGGATGCGGCCGGGGCTGGATGTGCTCAAACAGTTTGGCGGCCTGCATCGGTTTGAGGCTTGGTCTAAACCGATATTGACTGACAGCGGCGGCTTTCAGGTTTGGTCACTGGGCGGCGCTGATGGCAAGGGCCGCAAAATCACTGAAGAAGGCGTGGCGTTTTCATCGCCCGTCAATGGTGACAAGCTGTTTTTAACGCCTGAAATTTCGATGCAAATTCAGACAGTGCTGAACAGCGACATCGTCATGCAGTTTGACGAATGCACGCCGTATGACACCGCCGGCCACATTACCACCGAGCTTGAAGCGCGCACGTCGATGGAGCTGAGCAAACGCTGGGCCAGCCGCTGCATGACTGAGTTTGACAGGCTTGAAAACCCGAATGCGTTGTTCGGCATTGTGCAAGGCGGGATGTTTGAGAACTTGCGTCACGAGTCGCTTGATGCGCTGGTGGCACTTGACATGCCAGGCTACGCGATTGGCGGCGTCAGCGTGGGTGAGCCCAAAGAAGAAATGCAGCGCATCATGGCGCACACGCCGCATCGTCTGCCGCAAAACAAACCGCGCTACTTAATGGGCGTGGGCACACCTGAAGACCTGGTTGAAGGTGTAGCTTCAGGCGTGGACATGTTTGACTGCGTGATGCCGACCCGCAACGCACGCAACGGGCATATGTTTACCCGCTTTGGTGACTTGAAAATTCGCAATGCGCGGTACAAGACAGAGGACGCGCCGGTTGACATGACCTGCACTTGCTATGCCTGCCAGAATTTCTCTCGTGCATATATGCACCACCTGGACCGCTGCGGCGAAATGCTTGGCCCCATGCTAGCCAGCATTCATAACTTGCACTATTACCTGAACCTGATGCAGGAGGTGCGTGACGCATTGGACGCCGAGCGGTTTGCTGAATTTACAAAGCAGTTTCATCTGGATCGAGCGCGTGGTGTCTAGATTGATGTTGAACCTATGAATATCAACGTGCAGCGCTGGATAGACCGCTGGGTTGGCATACCGCTGTGCGCGCTTGTCTCCGCTGTTGATGCGCTGACACCTTCCAAAGCGCAACCCACTGCTGCACCGCGCGCCATTGTGATTATTTTGCTGTCTGAAATGGGCAGCCTGGTGCTGGCACACGACATGTTTGCGCGGCTAAAAACGCGTTATCCCGATGCTGAACTGCACGCGCTGCTGTTTGGTAAAAACCGCGAAATTCTTGACTTGATGCAAGTCATCGAGCCAGGCAATGTTCATACAGTAGACGACAAATCTTTGCCAGGTTTGCTGTCAAGTTTGTGGCGCAGCGTGATGGCATTGCGCCGCGCCAAGGTAGATGTAGCGATTGACTGTGAGCTTTTTTCACGCATCAGCAGTTTGCTGTCGTACGCCAGTGGGGCTGCTGTGCGCGTGGGCTTTCACCGCCACACACAAGAGGGCTTGTACCGCGGCTCGCACATCAACAGGCCTGTGCCATACAACCCGTACCAGCACATCAGCTCGCAGTTTTTGACACTTGCGCGGGCGATGGATTCAACCGCCAGTCCCAAGTCAAAGCTGCCTGTGATGCTGCCCACACAAGCACCACCACATGTGCAGCTTGCACCAAATCAGGTCAGTGACATACGTCAGCGCCTGGCCAATGACTACCCGGCCATTGCAGGCAAACCGCTGGTGCTGGTGTACCCCGGCGGCGGTATTTTGCCGATACGGGCCTGGCCGCTGGCGTCGTACACAGAGCTGTGCAGCATCCTGGTGCAAGACGGCTGCGCAGTTGCAGTGATTGGCCTGAAGGACGACCAGGCGCTAGCGCAGCAGCTGGTGGCCAATGTCAAAAGCGCTGATTCAAAAAACGTCGATTCAGCCAGTGCTGTGATTGACCTGACGGGCTACACCCGCTCCATCGCCGAACTGCTCGGCCTGTTTCATATTGCTAAATTACTGGTCACCAACGACGGTGGGCCGGGGCAGTTTGCAGCGCTCACGCCCGTCTGGACAGTCATGCTGTTTGGGCCTGAAACGTCTGCGCTGTACGCACCGCTGACACCCAAGTGCTATTCGTTTTACAGCCACTTTCCATGCTCGCCATGCCTCACGGCGTACAACCACCGAAACAGTTTTTGTGACGGCGACAACCAGTGCCTGAAAGTGATTGCGCCCGCCGCTGTATTAGCCAAGGCGCGTGAATGTCTGGCGGCCAGCTGATGGCCAGTTTGCGCAGCAGTTTTGAAGCGCTGGTCAGCCAACTGCCAGTGCGACTGCAGCCGATGGCACGCTGGCGGTTTGTGAAGTTTGGCGCGGTGGGTGCGAGTGGCACGGTCATCAACATTGCGGTGCTGTATGCGTGTCAGGAGTTCTTGCTGCTCAAGATTGCAGACTTTTCAACCCGTCTGAACTACTCGATCGCCATTGCCATCACGCTGGCCACTATCAGCAACTTTTACTTTAACCGTCGCCTGACCTGGCGCGACCGCCAGCATGAGGCCAGCCCCGCCGTGCTGGTGCTGTTTTTCAAGTATGTCGCAGCAGCCGGTATTTCAATTGTTATTCAGTCCCTGATGACCAAATCACTCTCGGTGTACCTGCATTACATCGTAGCTAATCTTGTGGCCATTGGCTTGTCAAGTGTTTTTAATTTTGTAGCCAATGACCGCCTGACATTTCGTCGCAGCGGCGGCAAGGGCGCGCCGTGACTTTGTACATGCGCACCGCAGCCTGGGTGTTGCTGGCGGTGCTGGTTGCACTGGGGTATTTGTTTCAGCTCGGTGGCGACCACATTCCCCGTAATGGCGACGAGCTGGTGTATGCGCACATCGCGCGGTTGACAGCTGAAAGCGGCCACTGGCTGCCGCTGGTCAGCTCGTATGACTTTATGCGCAACACCAAGCCGCCGCTGCTGTTTTGGCAGGCGATGGTGGCGGGGGCTTGGGGGGACAGGTGGTCGCTGTTTAATTTGAGGTTGCCGAGTGTTTTGTATTTGTGGGCGACTGCGTTGATGGTGGGGGTGTTGGTGCGTCGGGTGGTGACTAATTCGCAGAGCCCTCAGAGCATGGGGAGCCCTCAAAGTATGGGGAGCCCTGCCTTGCAGGCAGCAGCCCAGCCAGAGGCTGGCCATCTTCACGCTGTCCAGATGCGCGCAGGCGCATCTGGAGCCGCAGCGTTCAGCCCTAGCCCTCTCCCAAAGGGAGAGGGAACAAGCCGGGGAGAGGAGACAAGTTGGGGAGTTAGGATCACAGAGGGCGCTATTGCCGCCATCGTCTTCCTGTCCTTTTTCAGCACCTACCGCTACGGCCGCCCGTACCTGACCAGCGCGCCTGAAACCTTTTGGCTATTCGGTGTGTTTTTTGCCATTGCCTGGTCGCCTGCCAAGTTGCTCGCATCACGCTGGAAGTTTCCGTTGATAGCAGGTGTAGCTGTTGGCATCGGCTGCTTGTACAAATCATTTGCGATGGTTGCGCCGGTCGGACTGGGGCTGGCGCTTTGCTACCAGCTGGTGGGCGCGCGCAAAGCACCGTGGCAAATCTTCAGGCCCGGTGTGATGGGTGACGGCTTGAAAGTCGTTGGCATTTGCACCCTGGCGCTGGCAGTGTTTGGCTTGTGGTTTGCGCTTGACCCACTGCCTGGCGAGGTGTGGCGTGAATTTGTGGTGGGTGAAAACGCAGGCAAATTCAAATCGTCGCCTGGCTATTTCAAGGTTGCGTTGAGTGGCAGCGGCGGCGTGCTGGTGATATTGACGGGCTACTTTGTCAACGCTGGCTTGTTGTTGCCGCTGGTGGTTGGCACCGCCTGGACGGCTTGGCTCAGCTACCGAAAAAAAGTTGTCGTCAGTGACGCTGAAAAAGTCATGTGGCTGTGGCTGTTGGCCTTGGGCCTGGTGTTCATGCTGCCCAACCAGCGCTCAGCGCGCTATTTGATTCCGGCCATGCCTGCTGTGGCGGTGCTGGTTGCGCTGTACTGGCAACGCATGGCGCGCGCCTGGTTTGTCACGACGCTGGTGTTTTGCATACTGGGTGCACTTGGTATGGGGCTGATTGCCCTGGGTGCAGCGCGCGCCATGCAGGACAAAAGCGTTTATTCACCGCTGTTTTGGCTGCTGCTGGCGTTAATTGTTTTGGCCAGCGTTACCGGCATATTTAAAAAGCGGTTAACGCATGGGGCAGTTGCTGCAACAAGCTTTGCAGTGCTGTTTTTACTGGCCTGGACAACTGCGCCGCTCAACGGGGAGCCAGGTCATTTCAAACCTTCTACTGTTGCCCTGCTGCAAGGCCAAACCGTACGTGTTCCCAACAACTTCAATGGGCAGTTTGAGCGCTACCATTTCATTTTGCCGGGCGCCCAGGTAGTGGCTTACGATGCACCGCAGCCGGTTGATTTTGCAGACGTTGACGCCTTGCTTAAAACCAGCCGCTACGCACTTGTCGCGCGCCGTATCGGGCAAGCGCCGTGCACTAGTTGCCGCGTCCTTGACGAGCGCTGGGACTTGCGCTCACGCCAGGACCCGAGTGAAGGCACCTGGGCTGCTCTTAAAACGCCTGATACATTCTGGTATGCCAAAGAATATCTTGTTGAACGCTCCATTCCCTAAACTTCTATCTGCCTGGCTGGCGGTTTGCCTTTTAGGCGTTGTCAGCGGTTGTGCAACAGCTATCAAACCCGCCTCAGACAGTACGCCAGCAACGCTTGGTTTTCAAAATCTACTGCTTTCCCCTGGCAACGGCGGGCAGTTGATCAATGCACAGGCTTTACAAAGTGGCGACATCGTTTTAACAGCAGACAACGGGATCAATTCGGTGGGCATACGCCTGGCAACACTGTCACCCGTCAGCCACGCAGCGCTGTACATCGGCGACAACCAGATTGCCGAGGCCGTAGGCTCGGGTATCCGGCTGCGCAGTGTTGACGCGGTACTGCTTGACGAGGCCACAGTCGTGGTTTTTCGCCACCCAAAGGTGACGGCTGATCAGGCATCAAGCATCAAAGCCTTCACTCAGGCCCACGACGGCGAAAAGTACAACTTTGTCGGCATCATGTTGCAAGCACCCTTTACCCTTGAGCGGCGGCTGTGCGAGCTGCCACTTGTTCCCTCCGCTGTGCGTGACTTTTGCATTCGCGGTATTGCTGCGGTGCAGCTGGGCTTGGGACGCAACGACCAGTTTTTTTGCTCGCAGTTTGTGCTGGAAGCTTATCGCAGCGCCGGCCTGCCCTTGACCGACGCTGATCCGAGGCTGATCAACCCGGGTGATTTGCTGCACATGCGGGAGGGCGATGTGCCTTCCATCAGAATTCACCAGGCTTTGCAATATGTGGGGCACCTGAAGTCGCCTCCACAAGTTGTTGCAGCTGCTGAATCATCACAGCAATAGTTCAGACGCGTCAGCTGCCGACATGCATCGTGAACGCGGCACCGTTGGACAATTTGCACTGCCCGGTGCCCAGCGTGCTCGAATTCATCTGGTAGCGGCAGCTGATGTAGCTGCCTCGGTTGCCCGCACCATTGGCCACGCCTTCACGCGCTGACGATCCAGCCAATCGTGTTGCCTCACCGCTAAAGCTTTCGCCGTTGATGACCGTGCTGAAGGTGCCCCGCCCGTTCAAGTCATTCGTCACCACCGCACCTACCATGCCGTAGCTGGAGGCCGCATCATTGGCCGGGTAGAGCCGCGCAGCAAAGGTCACACTTGCTGGCGGCAGGGGCGTGACATAAACCGCTGCGGGCTGGGAATGCGGTGGCTGTATGGGCACCACGTAGCAGCCAGTCAAAGCGGCTGCGCTGGCAGCCGCGGCCATCAGCGCAAGTCGGCGTGCTGCGCGCGGCAAAGAGACATTTGCAAAGCAGGAAAGAACTTTCATATAAACCCCAGGATGCACAAGCACATGCTTGTAGGTGCAGTATCCAAGCGGGGTTTTGGAAAGTAGCTAAATATGAGTCAGGTCGCTGGTTTTAAGACTAAGAGTATCGTTTCTAGGTACTTAACGCGGCGCTTTTCACATTGCCGACCGCTCCACACGACTGACAAAACTTCGCAAACGCGCTCTTGCGGGTGCTGCAAGCGCCGCAGTGGTCAAACAGACCAATGCCGCAATGCGGGCAAAAATCAATCTCCGTGTTCTTCAGGTCAACAGGGCGCTCACACCCTGGGCATACATTTTTAGACAAGCGAGCCAGCGCCGTGTCGTAACTCATTTCTTCACGGCGCTGGATGTTGGGCATTTGCTCGGCCAGCTTTTGACGCTCAAGGTACCGGTTCAGCGACACGATGGCCTGCCGTCCAATCAGCACAGTCACAACAATGCCCACCACGTAGCGCACATAGCCGCCATAGCTCGGCA
Organism: Polaromonas sp.; assembly: GCA_043778695.1. Classification (GTDB taxonomy): domain Bacteria; phylum Pseudomonadota; class Gammaproteobacteria; order Burkholderiales; family Burkholderiaceae_C; genus Polaromonas. The sequence continues at coordinate 9,177 of JAYWFR010000166.1, forward strand.
GGTACGGCACCAGCTCAACAAAAAACGCGAACAGCGCAAAGATGATGAAGCCCCATACAAACGGCCAGTACGTACCCTTGCGTTTTTTAACAAACAGCCAGCCGGCAATCACCAGCAGCGGCAGCGTCAAAGCGAGGCGGTATAAAAACACGCGCAGCTCAACCGCTCTGGTGGCAACATTGAGTTCCGCTTGAGCGGCAGCATTGACCTTGTCCAGCTTGCTGCGCGCTTTAGTGGCGGCCTGGCTTGCGTCCAGCGCAGCTTGCTGCTGCAACTCCATAGCCACGCCAGCTGCGCGCTCTTTTGCTTTTAGCGCGTCCAGCGCGCGGGTGCGCGCAATCAGCTCCGGGTCCTGGTCGCTCTGGGCAGTGGCGCGCCGCGTTGACAACCAGTTGTTGAAGGTTTGGCTGGCAGCAGCCGTGTCTTCTTGCGCTGCACTGCGTTTGAGCTGCGCTTGTTCGAGTGCGGTCTCAGCCGTTTCCCCGGCCAGCTCTGCAGCCTTGAGATCGCTTTTCAGTGCGCTGGTGATCTTCTTGTCGGCAAAATCATCAATGCCCAAGGATTTTTCAACCTGCGGCAAGTCCCCGACGACCACCGAACCCAGGCCGATTAAAAAACTGGCAAAGCTAAGTGCCACCAGCCACAGGCCGCGGCGCATCCATTTTTCAGTCAGGCGCAATGATTTGGTCATGTTGATTCCGGGTGGGTTGCAAGGTACGAAATGCGGGCGTGCAAAAGCTCTGGTGTGGTCTGTAGCGCTGGCACGGCAGGCCCAACAGCCAGCCCAACGGCGCTGAAGAGCCCCCGGCGAAACGGACGCACCATTGCAGCGCCTTTTTCAATACGGCTGAAGTACGAACCCCATAAGTTTGTCAGCGCCATCGGAATCACCGGTGCGTTAACCCCGTCGCGTTTGGCGTTCTCCAGAATCTTCATGATGCCGCCTTTGAACGGTTGCAGCTCGCCGTCTTTGGTGATGCCGCCTTCGGGAAAGATGGCCAGCAAATCACCCTCACGCAGCACTTTGGCAGCGGCTTCAAACGCGGCTTCGTACATGACTGGGTCTTCCGCACGCGGCGCAATCGGTATGGCTTTGACGAGTTTGAAAAACCAGCCCAGCACCGGCATTTTGAAAATGCGGTGGTCCATCACAAAGTAAATCGGCCTCGGGCTGGCAGCCATCAGCAGCACCGGGTCAATAAAGCTCACGTGGTTGCAGGTCAATACTGCCGCGCCTTGCGTTGGCAAATGATGCTCACCTGTCACCTTGAAACGGTATACACAGCGCGACACCATGAAGGCAATAAAGCGCAGCAGATATTCGGGCACCAGCATGAAGATATAAAACGCCACCACGGCGTTGGCCAGGCCGACGAACAAAAATATTTGCGGAATCGTGAACTCGGCCTTGAGCAAAGCGCCCGCCAAAATGGCGCTGACGATCATGAACAGCGCATTTAAGATATTGTTGGCAGCGATGATGCGGGCCCGATGTGTGGGCAAGCTGCGCAGCTGGATCAGTGCGTACATCGGCACGCTGTACAGGCCCGCAAACAGACTGAGCAGCGCCAGGTCAGCCATCACGCGCCAGTGTGCCGGCTGCCCTATGAAAGTGCTCAAGCTCATGACGGGGGAAGCTGGCAGGCCGCGCGAGGCAAAGTACAGGTCAATCGCAAACACGCTCATGCCAATTGCGCCCAGCGGTACCAGGCCAATCTCCACATGGCGCTTGCTCAGTACCTCGCACAGCAGCGAGCCGGTGGCAATGCCGATGGAGAAAACCACCAGTAAAAGCGACGCAACCTGCTCGTTGCCATGCATCACCTCTTTGGCAAAGCTGGGGAACTGGCTCAAGAATGTCGCACCAAAAAACCACATCCAACTGATCCCCAGCATCGAGCGGAAGACAACGATGTTTTGCCTCGCCAGTTTCAGGTTGTGCCAGGTTTCGGTGACAGGGTTCCAGTTGATTTTCAAGCCAGGATCAGTCGCGGGCGCCAAGGGTATAAACTGCGCCACCACCCGGCCCGCCAAAGCCAGGCCAACGCACCCTGCCGCTACATAAGTTGGCCCCACCTGGGGTATGGCAATGATTAGCCCACCCACGATATTGCCCAACAAGATAGCAACGAACGTACCCATCTCCACCATGCCGTTGCCGCCTGTCAGTTCGCGTTCATTCAGTGCCTGCGGCAGATACGCAAACTTGACCGGCCCGAACAGTGTGGAATGCAAGCCCATTAAAAACGTACAGCCCAGCAGCACAGGTACTTGTACATCCACGTTGTTGCTCATAAAGCCCGCCGCAGCTATCAGCATGATGACGACTTCAAGATTTTTGACAAACCGGATGACGCGGGTTTTTTCAAACTTGTCGGTCAGCTGCCCACTGGTGGCAGAGAACAGCAAAAACGGCAAGATAAACAGCGCACCAATGACCAGCCCGGCCAACGCGGGCGGCAACCAGCCGACACTGAGCTGGTAAGTCACCATGACCGTGAAGGCAAACTTGAACAGGTTGTCATTGGCTGCGCCAGAAAATTGTGTCCAGAAAAATGGTGCGAAACGGCGCTGCTTGAGCAATGCGAACTGGTTCGGGTGGTCGTGTAACGGCGCTGAGGCGGCGGTTACGGTGGCGGTGGCGCTGTCAGTGGTCATGCGTGGCCCTCCTGTAGTTGGTTTTAGTAGTTTTAAAAAGACGTCTCAACACGCCATGCCGGTGTTTGAATGTAATGCATCACAAGCCGGCCTGGCAGCTACAACAACAGGCCATGCGGCAAAGCTTGCCACCAGATGTTTGAGGCTGTGACCTGACACAAGATGCCCGGTTAGTTCATAAATTTGGTGGTCACCCAGCTCCAGCAATTTGGCGACTGCATACACAGCCACCACCACGCCCCAGCGCACTGGCAACGCACCAGGCAGCGGTTTAGCCGCAGCCATCCACAGCATCAATGCCATGCCGCCAAATTGAATCACCAGCCACGGCAGCACATTGCCTGAGGCAAGCCAAAACCAGATGCTGAGCGGCCCCAATACGAGCACAGCTATGCCCACAGCTGCGCCAGCGCGGTGGCTGACACGGCCTGCGATTGCCAGGCCCAGCAGTCCTGCAAAAGCCAGCACCATGCTAAGGCGGTCAACGCCCAGACCCGCATCATCAGGCTGCAGGTGGTACCACGAAGATGCAGCCGCTGTAATGACCAGCCCGGCAAAAAACAGGCTTGTCAGGGCTTGCTCGGTGTTAACTGGCCTGCGTTTGAACAGGCAATGCACGCAGGCCAGCCCGGCGATGCCCCACGCTGCAAAAGCCAGATTGCTGAGCACGTCCATCGCAAACGGTATATCGCCCCACATGCGTTGGTCAGCAAACGCATGTTGATGTGCTGGCTGTGCCACATGCGGACCAAGCAGGGCAAGCGCAAGCAGACCCAACAACACAGCCAGCAGCAGGCGTTCCATTTTCTTCAGCTTCATCATCATGTTCATTCCTTGTGGTCAAAAATTAAAGTGAGCGCAGTGTCTTGGGTGTGGACACTGAAAGCAGTTTTTTTTCGATCCAGATGCAAAAGCCAAGCCTGAAAGTATCGATAATTGATACTCCAGTCGTTATAAACCAGAGAAAGTTAGCCATGAGCACCAGCGCAGACCTTGTGACGGTTCTAAAAAAAGAACTCAAATCGGCACAGATGACCTATGCAGATCTGGCGCTGGCTCTGGGCATGGCGGAGTCCAGCGTCAAGCGCATGCTGTCCAAAGGCGACATGCCGTTGTCGCGCATTGACGAGATTTGCCGGGCGCTTAAGCTTGACTTTGCTGACGTCGCCAAGCGCGTTGCCGATATGCAGCCGTTGCTGTCGGGACTAACGGAGGCCCAGGAAAAAGCTGTGGTGGCTGACAAAAAACTGTTGCTGGTGGCCATTTGCGTGCTGTCGCAGTGGACGCTGGAGCAGATCACCACCAGCTACCGGCTTAGCACTGCAGACGGTATCAAGGCGCTGGCGCAGCTGGACCGGATTGGCATCATTGAACTCAAACCCCTGAACCGCTACCGCTTAAAACTTGCTAAAACATTCCGCTGGCGGCCGCATGGCGCGATGATGAATTACTTTCGCGACAACGCGCTGCTGAACTATTTTTCAGGCGGTTTTGACGGCCAGGGTGAAGTGCTGCAGCTGGTGCACGGCTCCATCAGCCGGGGCCTGGCTCCTTCGTTTGTCGAGCGGCTGCAACGCGTGGCACAAGACTTTGCGCAGCAGCACCAGGCCGACCAAAAGCTGGCACCCAAAGAGCTGGGCGGCTACACGCTGGTGATGGGGATGCGGAGTTGGGAGTTTGAAGCGTTTTCCGCAATGCGGAGATAGTTGTACACCCCTATCGTCGCTCACTTCGTGTAGCTCCTTTTCCCCTTGCAGGGGACTGCGCCTACGGACTGGCAAAGCCAGATCCGTGGCCCCTGCTTGAAAAGATTCATCCCATACTCGGTGGACGGCGCCTACGCCCCGGCAAAGCCGGTTGCGTGGCCCCCGCTTGAACTGACACACCTTTTTTAAGAGGCGTTCTCTTGCGCAGTAAACACCGTCAACACGCCGGTGTAGCCGTACAGGTGGTTGCGTGCAATCTCACCGCCTGCAAAAAAGCCGACCAGTGGCACATCGCCGAGCGCACGCCGCACAATTTGCAGCTCTGCACTGGGCGCGCCGAAGTGCGGGCCGCCGCGGCCTGCGCAGCTGACGTAAATGGCGCCAAGGATTCGTCTGGCAGCGTGCGGGGCTGACTCGGCTTGGGGTGCATTCAACATGCTGGCAACTTCCAGGCTCATTTCCTGCGGTTCCAGCTCTTCACGAATTTCAGCGCACACGCGGATCAGGTCGGCGCGCGCTGCCTGCATGTTGCGCTCACAAAAAGCCAGCGTCATGCCAACAGTTGGTGCGCCGCTGATGGCGATGCCTTTGCGCCCCGGGTCCAGCCCAATGATGTGACGCACCACGACCTCAGAGCCAAACTGCCCCGTGCGTCGCGGCGGCTTGTCGTTGACCAACTCCTGCGGGTCGCTCAAGCCCACCAGCGTACTGCGTACCTTGGCCAGTGCCTCACGCGGTTGGTCAAGCGTGACGTTCAACGCAGCCAGCATCGCATCCAGGGCGGGCTCACCGTTCAGGCCCGTGACCACGTTCCCGTCGTTGGCAGTGATCTCGTAGTTGCGTGACACGGGCTGACACCCTTGCGTCACGCGCGACATCAGCGCGGCACCCTGGGTAAAGGCCACGCCGCTCAGGCCGCCGCTGAACACGCCACTCGCCGCCCCATGGCCTTTTACGTTGCCGTAACCGCTAAGGGCAAACTGCACGGTTTTGCTGCGGCTGGAAGCCAGGCCGCCAAATACGTAGCCGCTGTCTGTGCGCCCGGCCATCTCGCTGATCAGCTCGGCCACATCTGGCGTGCTTGAATCAGCATGCACCAGCGCGGTATGCGCCTTGAAGCGGCCACTGGCTGCTGACGGCAAGGGCGACACGCCAGAAAACACGCGGTACTGGTCATGCGGCAAATCACACAGCATTACGGCCAAGGCGGGCTCGTCAAAATACTCAACGTTGTTCGACGCAATGCCCACCCCCACCGTGCCGCTCCAGTCGGTCACCTCCGGCAGCTCCGAAGTTAAATGGTCAAGAATCTCCTGCGCATGCGCCGCGTAGTGGTCAGTGATGTACAGCAGGCCCAGCGTGGGTGCGGCCGCATAGCCGGGCAACGCCATGTGGGCGCGCAGTTGCGCCAGCACCAAGCCTGCGGCCATGGGCCATTGCGGATGTGTGGCGTGGCCGTAGGGAAAAAGGAGCATGCGGGTTCAGGTTTATGGGTTTATCGACTGGTTTTGCGTGCAGTTTTGCCAGCTGCTTTCTTTGCTGCTGCTTTCTTGGCCGCTGGCGTTTTAGCAGCCGGCGTTGCGCTTGATGCAGGCGTTGGCCAGGCTTGACCAGCGCCAAAGACTGAATTTTTAGCCGTATTCATCGCTGCCCTACCAGCACCGGCCATGGTTTTGCCTGCATTGCTGGCTATGCCTGTTGCCATGCCCGTTGCGGCCTTCATGGCATCTTTGGCCAGCCCGGTGGCCACACTTTTGGTAGCGTCGATGGCCGTTTTTTTGGCGGCGTCTTTCATGGCGTCAGCGGCAATGGTTTGGAACTGCTGGGTCAGCGCGCCCCACCACTGCATCGGGTCAACCACGCCAGCGACGGGGGCTTGGGCTTTTTCTTTTACTTTCCTATCATCGGCTGCGGCTTTCTTGCCAAAATTAGTGGCGGGGACCTCCAGCCCGGCAAAGGTTTTGGCTTTGTCAGCCATGCCCTGCACGCCGCCTGCCACGGTGTCTGCCACCTTGAGCTTGAACGCATTGGCCACATCGCCCATATTGAAGTTCATGCCCTTGAGCGTAGCCAGTGTCATCTTTTGCACTTCAAGCGCCTGGATGGTTGCCTTCAGGGCCATGGCGTTTTGATCCAGCCAGAACTGCACTGACTTCAGCTCCTGGATGCGCTTGTCCAGCTCCTCCACATTGAGCGTTGGCGCGACCCAGTTGCCCAGGTTGGGAAGCTGCGGGATTCGCTCGGCCGCGCTGCCAGCAGCCTGCGTTGCCAGGTTTTGCAAAAAATCAAAGCCTGGTACAAACTTGCCAAAACCAGAAAAGGCTGAATTGTCTGAGTCGCTCATGATGGTCTCCTGCATGGGTGGTGTCAGCCTTGATTGTGCAACGCCCGCCACTTGTCTGCAAAGCTGCTGGCGACCAGCAACCACCCAAAAACCACTTTTCAGGCCATTTTCAGGTATTAAAAGTGCCGCAAGCCCACATAAAACGTGCGTAAGCAGCTCCTGAATTTATAGCAAAATGAAGTTTGCTGGCAATTGCTTGACCCTGATAAGCTCAAGCCATGAAAAGCCTATTTCACTTTGCCTTCAACGTCACTGACCTGAGCATGGCCAGAGAGTTTTACGGCGGTGTTTTGCATTGCACCGAGGGACGGAGCGCTGCCACCTGGGTCGATTTTGATTTTTTTGGTCACCAGTTGTCGCTGCACATGGGCCAGCCATTCAAAACTGAAAATACCGGCCGGGTGGGCGACACCCTGGTGCCAATGCCGCACTTTGGCCTGGTGTTGGCGCTGCCCGACTGGCAGGCCATGGCAGAGCGTTTAAAGGCCGCCAACACAGCGTTTGTAATGGAGCCGCAACTGCGCTTTGCAGGGCAAAGTGGCGAGCAGCACACCATGTTTTTTTGTGATCCGTTCGGCAACCCGCTGGAGATCAAGGGGTTCAAGTCGCTGGACACACTTTACGACGCATGATCTATGACTTACACCTTTGCCTCTGCAACGATTTTGCTGCTGCTTATCACTGACCCGTTTGGCAACATCCCGATATTTGCTAACGCGTTGAAAAACGTACCGCCCAAGCGCAGGCCGCTGGTGATTTTGCGGGAAGTGCTGATTGCATTCGGCTTGCTGCTCATCTTTATGTTCGTCGGCGAGGGTTTTTTGCGCGTCATGAATCTCAGCGCCCTGGCGCTGCAAATCGCAGGCGGCGTGATTTTGTTTTTAATTGCCCTTCGCATGATCTTTCCGCCACCTGTTGTTGACGACCTGCAGGGCTTGCAAAGCGAACCGCTGATCGTGCCGCTGGCCATTCCTGCTCTGGCTGGGCCGTCGGCCTTGGCCACGGTGCTTCTGCTCGTGTCCCAAGCCCCTGAGCGTCGCTTGGAATGGATAGCTGCCCTCAGCGTGACGATGCTGGTGTGCGCCGTTGTACTGGTTATGGCCGAACGTATTCAGCGCGTACTGGGCGAGCGCTTCGTCGTCGCTGTTGAACGGCTGATGGGGCTGATTTTGGTGGCGGTGGCAGTTGAAATGTTGCTGCGGGGTATCAAGGAGTTTGTGCATCAGATGGGGCAGGGGTAAGGCCGCTTAAAGCTTTTGAGTGCCTTCAAGCTTTGACAGCGCCTTATCAAAAGTTCCCAACGGCAAATGCCCGGCCTTGCGGGCAATCTCCAGCACCAGGCATTCAGAAAAACCCAGCGTAGGTTTGAGCTGAAATTGAGTAAAAGCCGCTTTAACTGTTTCTGCGTCTTGCAACACCACACTTTCGTGCTCTAAAAGCAGATTTAAAGCCGCTGCAATTTGAGGGGCCGTACGGCTATACACAGTTTGCAGCACCCACAGTGTTTCAGCCAGCACAAGCTGCGATACCCATGCGCCTTTGACTATGAACTGGTCAGCAGCTTTGGCTTGCTTGGCATCATCGCGCGCCAGCAGGCGCACAAGCACATTGGTATCAACCGCGAGCATGGCGGCGCTGCATGTGCTGGGCTATGCCTTGCTTGAGTTCTGCCAAGGTTTTGGCGGGTTCTGGCAAGTCATCCTCACCAAACAATGCGTTATGCACATCTTTCGACGTGCTGCGCACCGCACGCTTGACGATGACGTTGCCGCCGTCTTGCAGCCATTCAACTGTCGAGCCTGGCGTCAAGCCCAGCACGTGGCGTACAGCAGCAGGTACAGACACTTGGCCTTGTGACGTCAGTCTGGTTTGAATTTTAAGCATGCCTGATGTTAAACCATTACCGGGGTAATGAAAAGTAGGCCTGCTTACTATAAGTCAGCCCACCAGCACCGCCACCACCTTCTGTTCAATCGCGCCAAACACACTCTGCCCGTCTTTGGCCTTGGCCTCAATGCGGATCGTGTCGCCAAACTTCATAAATTCAGTCACCGGTTTGCCGCCTTCAATGGTTTCTATCGCGCGTTTTTCGGCGATGCAGCTGTAGCCATGGGTCCAGTCTTTGTTGCTGACCGTGCCTGAGCCAATCACGCTGCCCGCGCGCACGTTGCGGGTTTTGCAAATGTGGGCAATCAACTGGCCGAAGTGAAAAGTCATCTCTGGCCCGGCCTCGCACATGCCGACTTTGCGGCCGTTCCAGGTGCTTTGCAGCGTCATGTGCAGCCGCCCGCCTTGCCAGGCATCGCCTAATTCGTCAATCGTCACCGCCACGGGACTGAACGCTGTAGCAGGTTTGCTTTGAAGAAAGCCAAAGCCTTTGGCCAATTCGGCGGGGATCAAGTTGCGTAACGACACGTCATTGGCCAGCATCACCAGCCGTATGCCGTCAAGTGCGTGTTCGGCCGTAGCGCCCATGCCGACATCGGCGGTGATGATGGCCACCTCGGCTTCAAAGTCAATGCCGAAATCTTCGCTGGCGGCCACCACATCGTCGCGTGGGCCACAAAAGTCGTCACTGCCGCCCTGGTACATCAGCGGATCTAGGTAAAAGCTGCCCGGCACCTCAGAGCTGCGCGCCTTGCGCACCAGCTCTACGTGGTTGATAAACGCCGAGCCATCAGCCCACTGGTAGGCACGCGGCAACGGGGCCATGCACTGGGTTGCCTCAAACGGAAAGGGGTGGCGTGCTTTGCCACTGTTTAATGCCTCGTACAAGTCCTGTAGCTGCGGCGACATGAAGTTCCAGTCGTCCAGCACCTGCTGCAGTTTGCTAGCAATACCAGTTGCATAATGCGCGGTTGACAGGTCGCGCGAGACAACAACCAACTGGCCATCACGCGAGCCGTCTTTGTAGGTGGCGAGTTTCATGGGGTTCTTTCGGCTCGGGTTAAAGTTACGATAAGTGAAATTGATTTACCTAAATGTAATTATAGAGATGCCATGAAAGAACAAAACGATGCAGTGCCGCAGCGCGCTGGCATCCAGTCTGTTGAAGTGGGTTTCGGCTTGTTGGAGGCTTTGAGCAACGCGGGCGGTGCGCTGATGCTGCGCGATCTGGCCTCTCAGGCCAACATGAGCGCGGCCAAAGCGCACCGTTACCTGGTCAGCTTTCAGCGCTTGGGGCTGGTGGTGCAAGACGCTGGCACGACCCAATATGACCTGGGCCCCGCTGCGCTTAAGTTAGGGCTTGCTTCGCTTTCAAGGATTGATGCGGTTAAGCTGGCCAGGGCTCGCCTCAGCCCCCTGATGGCCAAAATTGGCCAAACGCTGGCGTTGGCCGTGTGGGGCAATCAGGGGCCGTGCATGGTGCACTGGGAGGACTCGCCGCAGGCCGTCACGGTTAATTTGCGCTTGGGCGACGTGATGCCGCTGCTGTCGTCAGCCACCGGGCTGTGCTTTGCCGCCTTCATGACCACGCGGCAAAGCGCCGGCAGCACCCGGCTCAAAGGGCTGATCAAAGATGAACTGACGCGTAGCCAAAAGCAGGGGCGGCTAGACGCGCCTGCCAACATGGCGCAGGTCACGGCCTTGCTTGATGAGGCGCGCAGCCACGGCATGGCCCGTGTGGTCAACACGCTGCTGCCGGGCGTTGGCGGCTTTTGTGCGCCGGTGTTTGATGCCGACGGCCACATGGTGCTGGGCATGGTGGCGCTGGGCTCGCTCAGCACGTTTGACGCGGATTGGCGCGGTGCAGTCGCCATGCCGTTATTAGCCGCTGCCCAACGGCTGTCTGGCGATTTGGGCTACATTGCTGCATGAAAAGTGTAGCTTGGCAACCTCGGGGGCAACCTGGATGGCGACCCCTGACGGTGCTGGCGCTGTTGGTGGTGCTGGCCCATATGCTGGTGCTTCAAGCCGCACCAGCGCAGCTGGGCAGCGGGCCTGATCTTGATGCGGCGGGCGCCAAAACACTGACGACCCGCAGCATTGAAGCCGCCCCCCTGCCGCAGGCCGAAGCTGTAGCAGCCGCACCGGTGGCGGTAAAACCTGCCAAAGCAGGCAGAAAACCCCAGAAACCACCAGCAAATCAGACTGCAGCCCAACGAAATAAGGCGCAACCGGCTATCGAAATAATAGCGCAAACTCCTTCGCCTTCAGGCGCAGAATCGCCCGATGACACCAGCCCAACGCCGACCCCGACCACCGAGGTGACCCCCGAGGTGAGCCCCGAAGTGACTGCCAGCGCCACTGATACCGTCATCGCCACTACGAGCACCACCGCTAACACTACCGCCACCAGCACCACCTCTGCCGCAGTGCCAGCAGGCTCTAAAGCCCCGCAAGTTAGTTCAATCAGCCTGCCAGGCTCCGCCAGGCTGCTGTACAAAGTGTTTGGCCAGGCTAAAAGCCTGAACTACAGCGCCAAAGCCGAATTAGCCTGGAAAACCAATGGCGACAGCTATGACCTGGTGACGAAAGTCAGCGCTTTATTCGTCGGCTCACGAAGCTGGTCCAGTGTCGGCAAGATCACCGGTAGCGGGCTGGCCCCCACACGATTTGCAGACAAGTTTAAAACTGAATTGGCCGCGCATTTTGAGGCTAACAAAGGAAAAATCACCTTCAGCGCCAACACACCAGATGCGCCGTGGGTTGAAGGCGCGCAAGATCGGGTCAGCGTGTTTTTGCAGCTAGGCGGGATGCTGGCGGCCAATCCGGCGGGCTTTCCGATGGGTAGCAGCGTAAGTTTTTTAACCGTTGGCGCACGCGATACCGACACGTGGACTTTTGTGATGGAACGTGAAGAAACTCTTACTTTGATGGACGCGTCCGTGCCCAGCCTGAAGCTGACCCGCAAGCCACGCAAAGAGTTTGACCAAAAAGTCGAAATCTGGTTTGCGCCGTCGCTTGGCTACCTGCCCGTGCGGATCAAAATCACTCAAGATAACGGCGACTTTGTTGACCAGCAATTGACCGAAGTCGTGAAGTGATACAACCCTGCGCCTGCTGCATGAAAGGATTAACCCTGTCAGCCTTGAAGTTGGCACTGTCGTTGCCATGTAGACGACTAACGCATGCTTAAAATGCACCAAGGACAAATTTAAATGCAAATGCTTTACGACTCAGAATCTTTTGTGGTGGTGCAAATTCACGCCAACGCGCCTGAAGCAACTGCCCCGCCGCCTACCATCCCGCATATGGCCCGCAATGGTTTTGAGATTGTCGACAAGCGTTCTGGCAAAGAGGTGTACCTGGACGGCTCATGGGCCGAAATGTTTCAACAGCGCCTGAGCGCATGGCAAGTTAACGCGCCGACCCAACAAGAAATCGAAGACACGCTTGAGGGCTACAGCGGCCTGGCCACCACGCCGATTTCGTTGCACTAAATCCCCTGTTTTCGCTGGGGCCATCTCAGTGAAAGCCCGGTGACTTGAACGCGGTGTTTAAGGCATAGTCTGTGCTTTTCCATCATTCGCCCGCTTTTCCAGGGCGTCAAGGATTGCACATGACACTGAAACCGTTTCATTTCAAACTCGCGTTGCTTGGTGTCGCTTTAGCGCTCAGTAACGCCGCGAGCGCTAAAACCTTCAGATGGACCAGCGCCAGCGACATCCCGACGATGGACATCCATTCGCAAAACAACGCGCTGGGCAACGGTGTACACGCCGCGATTTATGAATCGCTGGTGTACTACAACAGCCGCACGTTCAAAATTGAGCCGATGCTGGCCACCGAGTGGAGGCTGATCAGCCCCGCCCTGATGCGAATCGAGCTGCGCAAGAACGTGAAGTTCAGCGACGGCAGCGCGCTTGTGGCTGATGACGTGGTGTTCTCGCTCAACCGCGCTATGGCCAAAACATCTAACTACGGCGTGTTTGCTCAAGGCATTGACAAGGTCAGCAAAGTTAGTGAATCCACCATCGAGATTGCCCTGAAAGCCCCCAACCCAGTGCTGATGAACCAACTCACCGAGCTGCGCATCATGAGCAAAGCATGGTCTGAGAAAAACAAGTCCAGCGAGCCGAAAGACATCAAAACCAAAGACGAAAGCTTTGCCCACCGCAACGCCATGGGCACCGGCCCGTTCATGGTTGAAAGCTGGCAACCAGACCAAAAATTAGTCTTTAAGCGCAACCCCAACTGGTGGGGCAAGATGGACAGCAATGTCACAGAAATTATCTACACACCGATCAAGTCTGAGGCCACCCGAGTTGCCGCGCTGCTGTCTGGCGAAGTCGATTTGGTGCTAGACCCGAGCCTGCAAGACTTGGGCCGCATGCGCAGCAACAGCGCCCTGAAGGTGATGGACGGCGCTGAAAACCGCACCATCTTTTTCGGTATGGACCAGTTCCGTGACGAGCTGGTCGGCTCCAACATCAAAGGCAAAAACCCACTGAAAGACGTGCGAGTTCGCAAAGCGCTGTACCAGGCGATTGACAGCGCCACACTCAACCGCGTAGCTATGCGCGGCTTGAGCCAGCCCACCGGCACGCTGATTGCGCCGCAGGTCAACGGCTGGACTAAAAAAGTCGACACCCGCTGGCCATACAGCGTTGAAGCGTCGAAAAAACTGCTAGGAGAAGCGGGCTACAAAGACGGCTTTGAAGTCGACCTGGCCTGCCCGAACAACCGTTACATCAACGACGAAGAAATCTGCCAGGCAGTGACCGCCATGTGGTCAAAAATCGGCGTCAAAGCCAAGCTGCGCACGCTGCCGCTGGTGACGTATTTCCCCATGATTCAGCGCTATGAAGCCAGTATTTACATGCTGGGCTGGGGCGTGCCAACCTTTGATGCTCTGTACAGCTTGCAGTCGCTGGTGCGCAGCGTGGGCGCGGGCGGCGACGGCAACTACAACGTGGGCCGTTATTCAAACCCGCAAATGGACGCGCTGATTGAACGCATCAAAGTCGAAACCGATGCCAAAAACCGCAATGACTTGATTGAAAAAGCGTTGGAGTTGTCGCACACTGACGTGTCGCACATCCCGCTGCACAACCAGATCATTCCGTGGGCCATGAAGAAAAACATCGACGTGGTGCACCGCGCCGACAACCGGCTCGACTGGCGTCTGGTGAAGGTGAACTGACAACCCGCTGAGCACTGCCGACACTCTGCTGCAAGAAAGGCCTCTCAATGCCTTTTTTCTTGCCCGCATCTGTCGGAATGGCGACAAACCGACGCAAACTAATCGTATGTCCGGTACTGGCGCGCAATTTGCTGGGCTAGTATCTGTGTCTGTTTTTCTTTTTATTGCTTGAATGTTCGCCTTTATCGTTCAGCGCTTACTGCAAGCCGTGATCGTCATGATCTCGGTAGCACTTATCTCGTTTTTACTGTTTCAGTACGTCGGCGACCCGGTGGTGTTTTTGCTAGGCCAGGACGCAACACCCCAGCAGATCAGCGAGCTGCGTGCCGACCTAGGGCTGGACAAATCCTTTGTGGTGCAGTTTTGGAACTTTCTGGCCAATGCCGTGCGTGGTGAATTCGGTTTGAGCCTGCGCCAAGGTGCCAAGGTGTCGCGCTTGATTTCGGAGCGGCTGCCCGCCACACTTGAGTTGGCGGGTGTGGCTGCGGTGCTGGCGTTGCTGCTCGGCATACCCATGGGCGTGTACGCGGCGCTCAAGCGCGGCACGTTTTTAAGCCAGCTGTTCATGACCGTGTCGCTGCTTGGCGTGTCTTTGCCAACGTTTCTGGTCGGTATATTGTTGATTTTGTTGTTTGCAGTCGGCTTAGGCTGGTTCCCCAGTTTTGGCCGGGGCGATGTGGTGCAGCTTGGCTGGTGGTCGTCGGGTTTGCTAACCGCTGGCGGCTGGCACCATATCGTGTTGCCTGCGCTCACATTGGCGGTGTTTCAGCTCACCCTCATCATGCGGCTGGTACGCGCTGAAATGCTGGAGGTGCTGCGCACCGACTACGTCAAGTTTGCGCGCGCGCGGGGTTTGTCAAACACCGCCATTCATTTTGGCCATGCGCTTAAAAATACGCTGGTTCCAGTCATCACCATCACGGGCTTGCAACTCGGCGCGTTGATTGCCTTTGCCATCATCACTGAAACAGTGTTTCAATGGCCTGGTATGGGGCTGCTGTTTATACAAGCCGTCACCTTTGCCGACATTCCTGTCATGGCCGCCTACCTGTGCCTGACCGCGCTGATTTTTGTGGTGATCAACCTGGTGGTTGATTTGCTTTATTTTGTCGTGGACCCGCGCCTTCGCGTGGGCAAATCTGGAGGACATTGATGCTGACTGCCGTTAAACCTCAAAAGCTGATGGCCGCTGGCCGGGCTTTTGCTGCAATTACTGAATTTCACCCCGAGCTCACCGCCTTTCGGCGTGACTTGCATGTGCACCCCGAGCTGGGTTTTGAAGAGGTCTACACCGCTGGCCGCGTCAAGCAAGCGCTTGAGCTGTGCGGGGTGGATGACATTCACACAGGCATCGGCAAAACAGGCGTCGTGGGCGTCATTTATGGCAAGGGCCGCTCTGCTGCCAACCCGGGCAACATGATTGGACTTAGGGCTGACATGGACGCACTGCCGCTAACCGAGCACAACGCCTTCGGCTGGAAGTCTGGCCAGCCCGGCAAAATGC
>JAYWFR010000167.1:0-9897 GCA_043778695.1 Polaromonas sp.
GGTGACGAGCCTTGACCCCGGCACTGACTCCACAGTTAGGGCTGCTTGGTTCCCCACCTGACCCGGTTGGCCGCTTTACCATGCGGGAAGGCTCGTCACCTGCGATTATAAATGACGCGCCACTTTAGAATGTCGCCATGTCTTATCTAGTCCTGGCCCGCAAATACCGTCCGAAAAACTTCTCTGAGATGGTTGGGCAGTCGCACGTGGTTCAAGCCCTTGGCAATGCGCTGAGAACCCAGCGTTTGCACCATGCCTATTTGTTCACAGGCACACGCGGCGTGGGCAAGACGACAATTTCACGTATTTTGGCCAAGTCGTTGAACTGCGTTGGCGCGGACGCTCAAGGCGGCATCACCGATTCGCCCTGCGGGGTTTGCCAAGCTTGCACTGATATTGATAGCGGACGATTTGTTGACTACACCGAGTTGGACGCAGCGTCTAACCGGGGCGTGGACGAAATTGCTCAGCTGCTGGAGCAAGCTGTTTACAAGCCGGTGGTGGGGCGCTTTAAAGTCTTCATGATTGACGAGGTGCACATGCTGACGAACACGGCGTTCAACGCCATGCTCAAAACGCTGGAAGAGCCGCCCGAATACCTAAAGTTTGTGCTGGCTACGACCGACCCGCAAAAAGTGCCAGCGACTGTACTGTCGCGCTGCTTGCAATTTAACCTGCGGCCTATGGCGCCAGAGACGATGCTAGAGCACTTGGCGCATGTGCTGGGGATTGAAAATGTGGCGTCTGAACCGCAAGCGCTGCGGCTGCTGGCCCGGGCTGCGCGCGGCTCAATGCGCGATGCGCTGTCGTTGACTGACCAGGCGATTGCTTTTGGCTCGGGCGCTTTGGCCGAGGCCAGCGTGCGTCTGATGCTGGGCAGTGTGGACCGCAGCTACGTGTACAAGCTGCTCGATGCGCTGGCGCGCTGCGACGGTAAAACCGTGGTCGAAACGTCTGAGGCGCTGCGTGTCAATGGTCTAAGCGCCGCCTCGACGTTAGAGGAAATGACCACCGTGTTGCAGCGCATGGCGGTGCTGCAAGCGGTGCCCAGCATGATGGCCAAGGCACTCGTTACCGACGAAGACACCGACCCCGAAGCCACCGAAACAGCGCGCCTGGCGCAAACCCTGCCACCTGATGAAACCCAATTGCTCTACAGCCTGTGCCTGCACGGGCGTGGTGAGTTGGGCTTGGCACCTGACGAATATGCGGCGCTGACCATGGTGCTGCTGCGATTGCTGGCGTTCAAGCCAGCGGGCAGTGTGCCGCAACCCCCAGCCGACAAATCGGGGAGCGCCGCCGAGCTGTCAAAAAAGCCGCACAACTTACCTGAGCCCTTTTCGGCAGTTAAGCCCGCTAAGGCGGCTGTGGATTCAGCTGAGCGGGATACCCCCACGCCAATCGCCCCATCTGCGGTTGTTGAAAAGCTTGAAGTCACTGTAAAAACACCTGAAACCGACGACGTTGAGGGGTTAAATCGGCCTGTAAGTCAATTGATACGGGCGCTAGCAGATCCTGAATTGATAGCAAAAGAGCCAGTACCCATTGAGCCAGCATCCATTGAACAGGTGGCTCCCGCCAACTCACAGCTGGGTGATTTCTGGGCGACCTTGGTGATGCAGCTCGTCACGGCAGACGCCGTCAAAACCATGGCTCGCGAATTGGCTTTGCAGTCTCAGCTGGTGGTCATGAACAGCGAGGTTTGGACGCTGCGGGTTGAAAGTCCGTCGCTCAACAGCTCGGCCAACATTGATAAGTTGCAAGCTGCTATCAATGCGCTGGAGCCGGGCCGGGCTGCCATCGTGTTGGCGGTTGACATTGGCCCTGTTAATGACACGCCGGTGCGCCGCAACCAGGCTTTGGCCAAAGAGCGCCAGCTGCAAGCTGAAGCGCTGATTAACAACGACCCGTTTGTGCAAGACATGGTGCGCCATTGGGGCGGTAAAGTCGTGCCCGGCAGTATCAAGCACACTGTCCACGCTGCTGCTACGGCTTCCAGTCAGCCGATATGATCCACTGCCTCTAGAAACCATCTTTTAAGGAAAAATATGTTCAACAAAGGGCAACTCGCCGGATTGATGAAGCAGGCGCAGGCCATGCAAGACAACATGAAGAAAGCCCAGGACGAACTGGCTTTCATTGAAGTGACGGCTGAATCAGGCTCAGGCTTGGTCAAGGTCACGATGACCTGCAAGCACGAAGTCAAACGGGTAGAAATTGCCCCAAGTTTGCTAACGGACGACAAAGACATGATAGAAGACCTGGTGGCGGCAGCCTTCAACGCGGCCGTGCGCAAGGCTGAAGAGGTCAGTGGCGAGAAGATGGGCAAGATCACCGCAGGGATGCCAAGCCTGCCCGGCGGCATGAAAATGCCGTTTTAATTTTGACACTCGCAATTACAAGCAGCGGCCGCGGGACTGGCTTGGCCTGCAAGGCGCCGAGAGCCACACACAGTGAGCAAGCGTGGGGGCTTTATGTCTAATGCCCTTGAAGGCTTGACCCAAGCCTTGCGCAAGCTACCCGGCGTAGGTGCCAAGTCTGCAGCGCGTATGGCGTTTCATTTGCTGCAGCACGACAAAAGTGCTGCGCTTCAAATCGCCAAGGCACTAGAGCATGCGGTGGCCAGCATCAAACACTGCAGCCTGTGCAACACGCTGACCGAGCTGGATGTGTGCACCACCTGCCTAAGTCCCCAGCGTGACCGCAGCAAGCTGTGTGTGGTCGAAACCCCTGCTGACCAAGCCGCACTTGAACGAACGCTGGCCTACAAAGGTTTGTACTTTGTGCTGATGGGCAAGCTAAGTCCGCTCGACGGCATCGGGCCGCGCGACATTGGGTTGCAAAAGCTGTTTGACCGGGTCGTGGCTAAAAATGCTGATGGTCAGCCGATACCGGTTGATGAGCGCGACGTGCAGGAAGTCATTTTGGCAACCAACTTCACGGCTGAAGGCGAGGCCACGGCCCACGTGATTGCCCAGGCCTTGAAAGCGCGCGGTGTGCAAGTCACGCGCTTGGCGCGCGGTGTGCCGGTAGGCAGTGAACTGGAGTACGTGGATTTGGGCACCATTGCCCATGCGCTGGTTGACCGGCGTTGATCGTCATGAATTCTCAAGGCACAAGCTTACTATGATTTCAATAGCTGCTAGCGCGCGTAAACAAAGCGCTAGAAGCCTAAATAACCAACAAAGACGCTGAAAATGAATTTTCCACATTTCACCATTGCACACTGGTGCGTTCTAGTCATGGCCATGTTGCCGCTGGTGTGTACGGGCATTGCCAAGTACGGCATGTTCAGCGTTTCCCCCAAAAAAGGCGGCTACGACAACAACAACCCACGCGCCTGGCTAGCCAGGCAAACTGACTGGCGTGCCAGAGCCAATGCAGCGCAGGCCAACACGTTTGAAGCGCTGCCGTTTTTCTTTGCTGCTGTCATCATTGCGCACCAATTGCAGGCCAGGCAGGCCGTGCTGGATATGTTGGCGTTCATGTTTGTGGTGCTGCGCATGGCTTACATCTTGATGTACGTAGCCGACATGGCAAAAACCCGTAGCGTCATCTGGGCAGCAGCACTGGGCGTTAACTTTTGGCTGCTGTTTTCAGGCTTTCGTTGATGTCGTTTTGCAAACGCAGTAACCATTCGTAGCGCCAAGCCCCAAGTTCGTTCACGTTCGAGTAGTTACCCGCACGGGATGTTCCTAATGCGGGTTTTTTTGCAGGTTGATATTCTTGATTGAACAACAAAGTGTTCAATCGAATGTCCCGCCTTGACTCATTTTCTCGCCGTCTTTTCGCCGCCAAGATGCTGGTTACTGGCTCGTTGTTGCTTGCGCCTGAACTGCAGGCGCAGCCCAAGAGCGACAGCCAACGCTTTGACAAAACCAAACTGACGATTTCTGTGGATGGCAAATCAGCTTTGAGCTATCTGCCGTTAACGATGGCGCTACAGCTAGGCTTTTTTAGCATCGAGGGTTTGGACGTGCAGATCATTGACATGGTGGACGCTGTCAGCGCATCGCAGGCGTTAATCAACGGCACGGCCGACGTTTGCTCAGGCGCGTTTGACCGCACGCTTGCCTTGCCATCGAAAAGCCAACTTTTTAAAGCATTTGTGCTGCAAGGCCGAACGCCACAATTGGCTTTTGGGGTGTCCAGCCGCAACTTGCCTCATCTGGGTATGGCCGAACTCCGGTCAAAAAAGATAGGCGTGACCTCGCTTGATTCGACCTCCGCTGTGATGGTTAATTTGCTGCTTCAGCGTGAGGGCTTAGCGGCGCAAGACGTTGGTTGGGTGAGCGTTGGTTCGGCTGCTGGCGCTTTGAATGCCTTGCGCACTGGACAGATCGACGCCATCTGTAACAACGACCCCGTGATGACCGTTCTTGAACAAAAAGGCGACATAAAAATCATTCACGATGCCCGAAGCTTGCGGGGGACGTCCGAGCTGTTTGGCGGCCTGATACCGTCTGCCTGCCTGTATGCGCCCTTGGACTTCGTTCAACGACATCCGCAAACGTGTCAGGCATTGGCAAACGCCATCGTGCACAGCTTGAAGTGGTTGCAAACCGCTGGGCCCAGCGACATCATCAATACCGTGCCCGCAAGCTATCTGTTGGGCGATCGCGCTTTGTACTTGGCGGCGTTTAATAAGATCCGGGAGTCTATATCGCTGGATGGCTTGGTGCCCGATGAAGGTGCCCTGGCAGCGTTACGGGCCCGCAGCCGTTTTGACAGCACCTTGCTGGCCGCTAAGACCGACGTTGCCAAGTGCTACACCAATGAATTTGCACGCCGCGCCAAAAGCCGCTTTCGGGCTTGACGCTTGCGCGAGGCGAGTCACCGTCTTTTAGTTTTTGTGACCATAGCGCGCGAGGCGGATTTCGGCGTACTTTTTGATGAACTTGAGCGCGCCTTTGTTTTGCCAAGCAGCTTGTTTTTAATCGGTAAAAACACCACCACGCTCTGACCCGTTTTAAATGCTGCGGATGCTTTGACGCTGTTCCAGTCGGCCACGTTTGCCGGGCTCAAGTTATAGCGTTTGGCCAGGCTGGCCAGCGTGTCGCCCTTGCGGGCCTTGACCAAAGTACGTTTGGTGATGATTTCTGGTGCTAAAGACAGCTGGGCATTGTCGACCACACTTTCTGCCACATCGGCTTGTGTTTTGGACGAGCGTGACACCATCAGCGTTGAGCCGGCTTTGATCAGCATGCGCGGCGGAATGTTGTTGGCGCTGCGCAGCTCGCCTTCGCTCATGCCGACCCGCCGTGCCGCATCGCCAACGCTGAGCGTAGCCGGCGCGGTCCAGGCGGTCCAGCTGGCCAGTTGCCCCTTGCTGTAGGCCGAAAAGTTGCGCTGGAAAACCATCGCGTTGTCCCAGGGCAGCAAAATTTGCGGCGTACCTGCAGCAATAATGACAGGGCGGTGTGCTGCTGGGTTCAGTGCTTTGAAGTCCTCAATTTTCACATCAGCCAGCTTGGCGGCCAGCGCCACGTCGATGTCCCGGCTCAGCTGGACTTGTTGAAAGTAGGGGTGGTTGCCGATCACTGGCAGCTCGGCGCGAAAGCTTTGCGGGTTAGCGACGATGTTCTTGACCGCCTGTAGCTTTGGCACATATAAGCGTGTCTCGGCCGGCATGTTCAAGTCAAGGTAAGCAGTGCCTAACCCCGCTTTTTTATTGCGCGCAATCGCACGGCTAACGCTGCCTTCGCCCCAGTTGTATGCCGCCAGCGCCAGATGCCAGTCACCAAACAGTCCGTGAAGTTTTTGCAGATAGTCCAACGCAGCGCGGGTGGACGCCAGCACATCACGGCGGTCGTCTCTGAAGGCGTTTTGTTTCAGGTCAAAGTATTTGCCAGTCGCCGGCATGAATTGCCACATGCCCGCGGCTTTGGCGCTGGACACCGCTTGCGGGTTAAATGCGCTTTCAATGAACGGCAGCAGCGCCAGCTCGGTTGGCATTTGCCGGCGCTCAAGTTCTTCCACCACATGAAAGAGGTACTTGCTGGAACGCTCGGTCATGCGCAAGATGTAGTCGGGTCGACTCGCATACCACTGTTCACGGTCAGTGACCAGCGGGTCTTGTAAGTCGGGCATGGTGTAGCCGCGGCGTATGCGGTCCCACAACTCCTTAGGCGGCTCACTCGAGGCTACTTTCAAGCCGCCGACTTGGCCAGCGGTGATGACTTGCAGCGGCTCGCCAGCTGGTGATGATGATGATTTCGCTGCTGACGCTGCAGCAGAGGCGACTGAAACGGATGACGTGGTTAAAACGGGATCGCCCGGCAGCCCCAATTTGTTGGCGCAACCAGCCAAAAAAACAGCGCAAAGCAGGGCGGCGGGTAGGAGATATGGCTTCATTTGTATTGATTTTTCCACTGCCTGATGGCGGCAAATACGGTCGTGTCGTCAAGGGCTGCCGCATCAAATTGACGGGCAGAAGTTACCAGCGCTGGCTGGCGGGTACGCAAAAAAGGATTGATCAAAAGCTCTTGCGCAATCGATGTGGGCAGCGTGGGCTTGTTTTGCTCACGCAAAGCCATGCAATGCGCCTGGTACTTGGCTAATTCGGTGTTGTCTGGGTCAACGGCCACCGCAAAGCGCAAATTGCTGAGTGTGTATTCATGGGTGCAGCACACCACCGTGTTGCCTGGCAGCGCGGCTAATTTGTCCAGAGACGCCAGCATCTGAGCGGGTGTTCCTTCAAACAGTCGGCCGCAGCCGCCTGAAAAAAGTGTGTCGCCACAAAACAGCAAGGGCTTGCCATTTACGTCGAGGCAAAAGTACGCAATGTGCCCTGCGGTATGGCCGGGGACATCAATGACCTGAAAATCCAGGCCCAGGGCCGCAACTGAATCGCCTTCGGTCAGCGGCTCGTAGGGTTTTGGGATGTTTTCTGCCGCAGGGCCATACACTTTGGCACTGGTTTTGCTGCGCAGCTCGGACACGCCGCCGGTGTGATCGGGATGGTGATGGGTGACTAAAATCGTGCTGAGAGTAAGGTTGTGCTCTGCCAACGTGCGCAGTACCGGTGCAGCGTCTCCAGGGTCTACTATCAGCGCGCGCTGGCCGTCATGCAGTAGCCACAGATAGTTATCGTTAAAGGCGGGAATGGGGATTATTTTTAACATGCGGTTGCGTCAATCGGTCTTAAGAAGGTCTTGATGAACTCTGAAATTATAGGTTTGACGGACTGGCTCGAAACCCCGCCCGGCCGTTACATGCTGGCCTGGGAGTTGTCGCAGTTTGACCAGGCGGTGAGCGATATTTTTGGCTACCACGCACTACAGCTCGGATTGCCTGAAATGGATACCCTGGCCAGCAACCGCATGCCGCACCAGTGGTTGGCCGCAACTAGCGCTTTGCCCATGGTTCAAAATCTGCCTGGCAAGAAGACTTCAACCCTGACTCCAGGTTCCCGGCCCACAGCCGCTTTGATGACCGAGGCAGGCGCGTTGCCATTTGCTGCCAACAGCCTGGACTTGATTGTGCTGCCCCACACGCTTGAGCAAAGCCCAGACCCGCACGCCACCCTGCGCGAGGTAGAGAGGGTGTTGGTGCCTGAGGGGCGGGTGGTGATCAGCGGCCTTAACCCGGTTAGCCTGTGGGCGATGCGCCAGCGACGCGGCCGTTTTTATCAGCGCTTTGGGCGCGGTGATTTGTTTTTGCCAGACGCGGGTGAATTCATCGGTTACTGGCGGTTGCGCGACTGGCTTCGGCTGCTGAGCTTTGAGGTCGAGTCAGGCCGTTTTGGCTGCTACAAACCTTCTTTTGGGACCGAAAAATGGTTGTCGCGCTTTGACTGGATGGATACAGCCGGTCTGCGCTGGTGGCCTATATTCGGTGCAGTTTATTTTTTGGTAGCAGTCAAGCGGGTGCGCGGCATGAGCCTGATGGAGTCCGGCTGGAAAACTCGCAAGATAGTCGCCGCTACACCCGCAGCAGTGGCCAACAAAGAAAAAAACCCGCAGCTATTTAACGAGCACG
Organism: Polaromonas sp.; assembly: GCA_043778695.1. GTDB lineage: Bacteria > Pseudomonadota > Gammaproteobacteria > Burkholderiales > Burkholderiaceae_C > Polaromonas. The sequence continues at coordinate 7,981 of JAYWFR010000167.1, forward strand.
CCAAGACAAAACATGACTGACGCACAAACTGTGATTATTTATACCGACGGTGCCTGCAAAGGCAACCCCGGCCCCGGCGGCTGGGGCGCGTTGCTCAGCCAAGGCGGTGTCGAAAAAGAAATTTTTGGCGGCGAGTTGGGCACTACCAACAACCGCATGGAGTTGTCCGCCGTGATTGAGGCGTTGGCGGCGCTCAAACGGCCTTGCAGCGTGACGCTTTTCCTGGACAGTGAATACGTTCGCAAGGGCATCACCGAATGGATTCACGGCTGGAAGGCGCGTGGCTGGAAGACGGCGGCTAAAGCGCCAGTGAAAAACGTTGACTTGTGGCAAAAGCTCGATGTCATTGTGTCCGGTAGCGGCCACAAGATCGACTGGCGCTGGGTCAAAGGCCATGCGGGAGACCCTGGAAACGAGCGCGCAGACGGCTTGGCGAACAAAGGCGTGGAGCGCGCATTGGGAAGAATTTAAGCCTGACGCCACGCACTTTGAGAATGCAACAGATTGAATGCACCATAAGTATGCATAGCATTTTGTTTTGTGGAGCGTGTAAAGGCGTTGTAAAGCAGCTGCACAGGAGGGTGACTGATGACTTTGCGAATATCAATTTGCCTGTGCCCTGCTACATTGAGGGGCTAGTTTTATTTCATAACAAATAGCGCGCCGAGCGGCGCCCTGGTGACGGCACTTCAAGATGGCTTCCAAAGTAATTTTTTCGGCGATTGCCGTTGTGGGTATTGCAGCAGCATCAGGCGCTGCATGGTGGTTTCAGCAGCCTAAAAATAACGCAGTCGACCTGTCAACAGTCGGCTCCCTGGGGCCGACCGGTTCGCCCACGGGCGCGTCGAGCGCTGCTTCTGGCGCCCCGCAAACGCCCGCCAGTGGCGCAATTCGCCCGCCGACGGTTGAAGCCGCCAAAGTCGAGATCATGCGGCTGACCGACGACACACAAGCTGTCGGTAGCTTGCGTTCGCGGCGCGGCGTGGTGCTGCGCCCCGAGGTTAGCGGGCGCGTCACGCAGCTTAACTTTACCGACGGCCAAAGGGTCAAAAAAGGCCAGGTACTGGTTCAGCTTGACGACCAGCTGCCACTGGCCCAAGTGCAGCAAAGCATGGCCGAGTTGTCGATTGCGCAGGCCAACCAAAAACGGAACCAGGAATTGGTTGCGCAGAACTTCATCAGCCAACGCTCGCTGGACGAAAGCGCTGCTAACTTGCAAGTCGCGCAGGCCAAACTTGCACTGTCCAAGGCCACGGCGGACCGTTTGAAAATCATCGCGCCTTTCGACGGCATGGTGGGGATTCGTTCGGTCAACGTCGGTGACTATTTAAAGGACGGCGCAGACATTGTCAACATCGAAGACCTGGACGCGATTTTTGTCGACTTCCGCTTGCCCGAGCGCTTTCAATCCAAAGTCAAAACTGGCCAAACCGCCAATGTTGATATTGACGCCTTGCCTGGCCGCAAGTACAGCGCCCGCATTCAGGCGATTGACCCGTTGATTGACGCAAACGGCCGCTCTGTCGGGGTGCGGGGATGTATTGACAACCGCCAGCAACAGTTGCGCCCCGGTATGTTTGCGCGGGTCAATGCGGTGTTTGGTGTGCGTGAAGCGGCCATGGTGATCCCTGAAGAAGCCATCATTCCCCAAGGGCCGAAGGTATTTGTTATCAAACTGCTGCCGGGCACTAGCGAGAAAACCCGCATTTCTCAGCGGGTTGAGGTCAAGGTCGGACTGCGCCGCCCCGGCAAGGTCGAAATTTTGGAAGGGCTTGAACCTACTGACACCATCGTTGCCAACGGCCAGCAGCGGGTGCAAAAAGACGGTACGCTGGTTAATTTGCTGGACTTGTCAGCGCGTGGCCCACGGCCGGGTGAAGGCGGCGGCTCACCGGCTGCTATGGCAACCGCTTCTGC
>JAYWFR010000168.1:0-4209 GCA_043778695.1 Polaromonas sp.
AGTCGCTAAAAAAGCACCGGCCAAGAAAGCCGCTGCTAAAAAAGCGCCTGCAAAAAAAGCACCGGCTAAAAAAGTAGTCGCTAAAAAAGCACCGGCCAAAAAAGCCGCTGCTAAAAAAGCGCCTGCAAAAAAAGCCGCTGCCAAGAAGGTAGCAAAAAAACCTGCCGCCAAGAAAGCCGCGAAAAAACCTGGTGCCAAGAAAGCCGCGAAAGCGCCTGCTGCCAAAGCACCCGCTGCACCGGCTGCCCCTGCGGCTCAGACAACCCTGAACCCGCAAGCTGCCTGGCCGTTTCCAACAGCCAGCAAGCCGTAAGCAGTAAGGTACTTCTGCTTGAAAAGCCCGGCATTCAAACTGCTGGGCTTTTTTTATTGCCTATTGAAAAGTGAGCCTCTTGACCAAGCGACTATTGCCCTACGAACCAATTGAATTAATTTCAGGCTGTTGCCAACGATTCCAATGTGTAATTTTGGCCGCCACGATACGCTATCTTGTGAGCGCCGACCCGGTTACCTAGTTCTGCGCAGCGCGCCAGTGACCAGCCTTGTTCCAAGCCGAACAGCAACGCGCCACGAAACGCATCGCCGCATCCAGTTGGATCAACAACTTCAGTGGCTTTGACTGGCGCAACGTGCGTCTTCTCCCCGTTCACCCACACCTCGCAGCCGTCAGCGCCCAAGGTGACGATCAAGCCTTCTACCAAAAGGGACAACTCTGCAAACGACAACGCCGTACGATCACAAAGCAGTTTGGCTTCATAGTCGTTGACAGTTACCCAACTGGCCAGTTCAATAAAGTGCATCAGTTCCTGGCCGTCAAACAAAGCCAAATTTTGTCCGGGATCAAACACGAACGGAATCTTGGCCGCCTTGAATTGCTCCGCATGTTGCAGCATGCCGTCACGGCTGTCTGGCGCAATGATGCCGATCTTGATGTCGCCTCTAGCCATCACTTTCATCGTGTGCGACAGCATCATGGCGCCAGGATGAAAGGCGGCAATCTGATTGGCGTCTTGATCCGCCATGATCATGGCTTGGGCGGTGTAAGTGCCTTCAATCGCATGTACAAACTCAGTGCTGATGCCCATACCAGTTAGGCGGCTGATGTAGTCAGCAGCGTCACTGCCGACAGTACCCATAGGCAGGGGATGGCCGCCTAATTGCTTGAGTGCATACGCGATATTGCCTGCACAGCCGCCGTAGTCACGCCTAAGCGTCGGCACGATGAACGACAAATTTAAGATGTGGATTTGATCGGGCAAGATTCGGTCCGAAAAGCGTCCATCAAAGCTCATGATGGTGTCGATCGCAATGGAACCGCAAATTAAAGCTGGCATTGGTGTAATATGAAAAGTTAAGGGTAAAAAGCGAGCAAGCGATAGCCTGCAATACGCAAAGGGGGTGAGCCCGGTTGCACTTGTACTGTCAAGGAATTTGAAAATTCAGCGCTGGCAGCCAACAGGCCGTTTGCGGAGCCAAATTGCGCGGGTGACAGCACACGGCGAATGACCGCTTGATCCTGGCTGTCCGTCAAAGAAACTTCGAGAGATGGCATCGCCACCACCGAGCTGCTGGTATTTTTGAGAGCGAAACTTAGTCGGTAACTGCCCGATGAATCAGCCTTGTTGAACGACGAACTGTCAATCACGATAGCCTCAATACGGCGCGGCACTCCAAGGTCACAGGTGAACTGCGCACACAATATTTGTAGCCATGGCTTGGAGCGAGGCTCAAACGCAAGCAACGCATCGCGCTGCTGCACGGCGAACTGCAAACCCAAAAGACATGTCAGAGCAACAGCGACAAACGCCAGCAATGAACGCACCAAAGGCTTGCGCCAAAAAGCTTGCCGACGTGCATCGCGAACAAATGACACGTCGTTTGAGGGGATAACTGACGCGTCATCAATAGCGTGAGAAAGACGGTTGTCAACCGCTCCAAGTTGTTCTGGCTCAGCTTGCTCTGGTGGTACCGGAGCATTGACTACGCGAGAGCCATCAAACACCGAATCGGGCGCGGTTAAGGCAGACGTTTTTAGCGCTGCCGCAACATCTTGCTCATGAGAACTCTGCGCAGACTCGTCGAATAACGGTGCGGATGCCGAGTCCTCAATGACGGCAGCACTAGATGGCGTATCTGCAAGCGCAGAAGCTGGTGCGGCCTGCAAATGTAGCTGCGCGTCGAAAACTTCAGAGCACTGTCCGCACCGCACCCAGCCTTGGGAGACTTTGAGTTGGTCGGTCACGACTTTAAACATCGTGCCGCATGCGGGGCAGCGCGTAATCAGGCTCATCTAGGAATTTATTGTAAGTGGGCGCTGCACTGCAAACTCACAGCTGACAATTTCCGTTTAAAACCCTGCCGTCATCAAAATCCAGCCGTCTTCGCTGTCGGTCACACGCAGCGCACACCAAGGCGCATACGCCTCTTTTAGCTCGTCAGCCTGACGCACCAAAATGCCCGCTAGTACCAGACTTCCACCGTTTGCAACATGACCGCACAGCAGTGGCGCCAGGACTTTTAATGGCGTAGCCAAGATATTGGCCAGGACTGTTTGGTACCGCCCGTTGGCTTTGTCCGGCAAACCGGCATTGAGCTGCACAAAATTAGCAGTTGCGTTGGTGCGTGTGGACTGCACGGCAGCTTCGTCGATGTCTACTGCATCAATGTCCGTGGCACCAAATTTAGCTGTACCGATGGCCAAAATACCTGACCCGCAACCGTAGTCCAACACGCGACCAAGCCGAGATGTTTGCTGGGCAGTCCAGCGCAAACACATGCGCGTGGTCGGGTGCGTACCCGTGCCGAACGCCAAACCTGGGTCGAGTCGAATCACCTGCACAGCCTGCGCGGGCGGCTCGTGCCAGGTAGGTACGATCCAAAACTCGGGCGTGATTTCAACTGGCGCAAATTGTGATTGCGTCAGGCGCACCCAGTCTTGGTCGGGCACATTTTGAATTGTGACAACTTTGCAATCGGTAAAAAACTCTTGCACGCTCAAAAGCTCGGCAGCATCAGTAGCGAGCGCTTGGGTAGCGAACAGCGACACCACACGCGACCTGTTCCAGCCCGCTTTTGGCGGCGGCATATCGGGCTCTCCGAACAGGGCTTGTTCGTGGTCCGTGTGGGCGTCAGCATCTTCAACTGAAACGCTGAGCGCGTCCAGCGCATCAAGCGCATCGCTCACGGTTTCAACACCGCTTTCTGGCACCAGCAATACAAGTTCAAACATAGCGAAACTCAATCACCTGACTCGCTTACTCAACCACTCTTCAAGGTAATGAATGTTCGTTCCACCATCCATGAACTTGGCGTCCACCATCAGTTCCCGGTGCAGTGCAATGTTGGTGTTAATGCCTTCAACCACCGTCTCGGCCAGCGCAGTGCGCATGCGCGCCAAGGCTTGTTCTCGGGTGTCACCGTGCACAATGATTTTGCCAATCATAGAATCGTAATTCGGCGGCACAAAGTAGTTTGCGTAGATATGCGAGTCCACTCGTACACCCGGACCGCCCGGTGTGTGCCAGGTCGTAATACGGCCAGGCGACGGTGTGAACTTATACGGGTCTTCGGCATTGATGCGGCACTCAATCGAATGGCCTTTGATCTCAATTTGCCGCTGGGTAAAGGGCAACTTTTCGCCCGCCGCCACCATGATTTGGGTACGCACCACATCCACGCCCGTGACCCACTCCGTTACCGGGTGCTCTACTTGCACGCGGGTGTTCATTTCAATGAAATAGAACTCACCGTTTTCAAATAAAAACTCAAAAGTTCCCGCCCCGCGGTAGCCGATTTTTTTCACCGCAGCCACACAGCGCTCTCCAATACGCTCGATCAATTTACGCGGGATGCCCGGCGCTGGCGCTTCTTCAATAACCTTTTGGTGGCGGCGCTGCATTGAGCAGTCGCGCTCCCCCAGCCACACGGCATTGCGGTGCTGGTCGGCCATGATTTGAATTTCGATATGCCGGGGGTTCTGCAGGAATTTCTCCATGTAGACCTCGGGGTTGCCAAAAGCAGCGCCAGCTTCAGCCTTGGTCGTTTGCACCGCGTGCAGCAGCGCCGCCTCGGTATGCACCACACGCATTCCGCGCCCGCCGCCGCCGCCTGCCGCTTTGATAATGACCGGGTAGCCCACTTGCTTAGCGATACGTTTGATCACCAGCGTGTCATCAGGCAGCGCACCTTCAGACCCAGGTACACAGGGCA
>JAYWFR010000169.1:0-24363 GCA_043778695.1 Polaromonas sp.
GAAAGACGCAGGCTGCAGTTCAGTGACTGTCGTGTTCACGGGTTGTGCCGTGATGACCGGTGCTGCAGCTGGTGCTGGTGCTGGTGCTGGTGCTGGTGCTGGTGCTGGTGCTGGAGCTGGAGCTGGTGCTGGTGCTGGTGCTGGTGCTGGTGCTGGTGCTGGTGCTGGAGCAGGAGCAGGAGCAGGAGCAGGAGCAGGAGCAGGAGCAGGAGCAGGAACTATTGCCGTAACAGCGGCTATTTCACCGCCACTTCCGCCCCCACCGCAAGCCGTTAGACCTACCAATAAAACCGACGCCGACACCGGGAGCAAATACCGTGGATTCATACATTTACCAAACTAAAAAGGAGAGCGAAATAGCTACTTAAGTGTATGCGTAAAATCGTAACAATTAATCACGATTTGCTTGACTGAGAGGTTTTGTGATGCGGCCGATCGATTTTGTGTTTGTGGTGGCACACGCGAGACTACTCGGTATACCGCGCATTTATCTGGGAAAAAATGCGTATTCCAAAGCCAAGCCTGCCGTCTAAGAGTCGGGGCTTGAAAAGACACGTCATGTGATTAAAAACTAATTTTTTAGTATATTTAATGGGGCTCAAGCAGCCCTAGTTAAATAACGGCGAGCTACAAACCATAAATCCGTTTGCGCCATGAAGGTGAGGCCCAAGACTTGCCCAGCCGCAAGGCGGCTTACTGTTCAGAATTGTCTTTTTTGTCCTTTAACGGTAAAAATTCGATAGGGCGTTGGGTGCTGGCGCTGGTACTGCCAGCAGTTCGGCCATCAAATCGACCAACTCAAAACCATAGCGCTCCTGCCACGGTCTATTGCGCTAGGGCGTGTGAACGTTGCCCGTCAATTTGCGCTGGCTGGCGAGCATACCGTGTAGCTCTCAAAAAGGCTTGCACTAATTACACGCGTAGGAGTGTGGCACGTGAACTGTCCAGCATCATCGGCGCCGTGATCGCATCATGTTCAGTAAAAACCAGCGGCGCATAGCGGCGGCTTCCATAGCGCCCTTCAAATTTGAAGTTTCAAATTGCAACCTCAAGCCAGCGCGCTCCTCTTCATCTGGCTGGAACATACAACCCGGCGGGAGGCAGTTCAAATTTCGATTTACCCGCTGGTTAAAACGCTTGTTCGTTTAAACATAAAGGGCCGCTAGATTCACGTCAAGCACCACCCGCTGACCCCGTATTAGCTATTAGCGTCGAGCGGTATCGTAAATATACAAATAGTGCGCTGATTGGCAGTGTTGACGGTGTAACGTTCATGCCCTGCATGGTCAACGGACACCCTTTGGCACTTTGCTAGCTCCACGGCTGTGCCCTGCAAAGCTGCGCTAAATTAGAACTAAATCGGCTGCTAACCCAATTGGTATCGAGGCTGACAGCTCTGTAAAAAATAGCACAGCAAACCCAATCTCGAGTCTGCTCTGGCACAAGGCGCAGGATGCTCAGTTCATTCGTTGGCCTTTTTATGACCCGCTATCATTAGCGAATGCTTGAACAACGAATTGAACAGCACTTTATTGACAGCGCCGATCTGAAATACCAGTCGGCGCAAGTTTTGTCCAAACCGATTGCTGCTGCCATACAGGCCATACTGGCCAGCCTGACCAGCGGCGGCAAGGTGCTGGCATGTGGCAATGGCGGGTCTGCGGCAGATGCCCAGCATTTTGCAGCTGAATTTGTCGGCCGCTATGAGCGCGAGCGGCCAGAACTCGCCGCTATTGCCCTGACCACCGACAGCTCCATCTTGACGGCAATCGCCAATGACTACGACTTCAATGTGATTTTTTCAAAGCAGATACGTGCCTTTGGCGGGGCGGGCGATGTGCTGCTGGCGCTCAGCACCAGCGGTAACTCGGCCAATGTGCTGGCCGCCATTGAAGCGGCGCATGAACGCGAGATGACCGTGGTGGCGTTGACAGGCCGCAGCGGCGGCAAAATAACCCACGCCCTGCGGGAAACCGATGTGCATATTTGCGTGCCGCATGAGCGTACCGCGCGCATTCAAGAAGTGCACCTTCTTGTGCTGCACTGCATTTGTGATGGTGTCGATGCCCAGTTGTTGGGCGATCAGGAGACGACGATATGAAGCAGATTTTGTTCAAACGTTTGGCTTTGTCTGCGCTCGCCGCAGCCTTGCTAGCAGGCTCGGTGGCAGCCACACTTACGGGCTGTGTGCCGCTGGTGATTGGTGCGGTTGCTGGTGGCAGTATGGTGGCCACTGACCGCCGGACTTCTGGCGCGCAGCTCGAAGACGAAGGCATTGAGCTGCGCGGCATCAGCCGCATACGCAGCGCCCTGGGCGAGCGTGGCCACGTGAACCTGACCAGCTACAACCGCCAGGTGCTGCTGACTGGCGAAGTGCCGACTGAACAAGACAAGCAATTGGTCGAGCAGGTCATCGCCAGGGTCGAAAATGTCTCAACGGTTGTCAATGAGCTGACGGTGTCAGGCAACTCGAACTTGGGCAACCGATCGTCTGACACCTTGGTCACCGGCCGCGTCAAAGCCCAATTGGTAGACGCGCCTGATTTGTTTGCCAATGCGTTCAAGGTTGTTACAGAGCGCGGTGTCACTTACTTGATGGGCCGCGTCACCCAGCGCGAGGCGGACCGAGCCACTGCTATTGTGCGCACCACGTCGGGTGTTCAAAAAGTTGTGCGTGTTTTAGACATCATCACTGAGGCAGAGCTGGCGCGCTTGCAGCCTAAGCCGCAGCCAGCAGATGTCAAACCAACAGGTAGCTGAGGTGTTTTTTCGACGGGCCGCTCCTAGGGACAATGCGCCCCCTCGCGGGGGATACAGATAGCGACACGCAGCGCGCGAACGCAGGGGCACTACTTCAAACGTTTGACCAGACTAGACGTGTCCCAGCGCTGGCCACCCATGGCCTGTACGTCAGCGTAAAACTGGTCAACCAGCGCGGTAACTGGCAAGCGCGCGCCGTTGCGCTTGGCCTCGCTAAGGACCAGCCCCAGGTCTTTGCGCATCCAGTCGACCGCAAAGCCAAAATCAAACTTGTCGGCTACCATGGTTTTGCCGCGGTTATCTAATTGCCAGCTTTGCGCTGCGCCCTTGCCAATCACATCTAGCACTTGATTCACGTCCAGCCCGGCTTTTTGGCCAAAGGCGATGGCCTCGCTCAGGCCTTGCACCAAGCCGGCAATACAAATTTGATTGACCATTTTGGTCAGCTGCCCCGAGCCACTGGCACCCATCAAGGTAAACGCTTTTGAAAACGCCATACCAACGGGCTTGACGGCATCAAAGGCAGACGAATCACCACCACACATGACAGTCAACGCGCCGTTTTGCGCACCCGCCTGGCCGCCTGATACCGGGCCGTCAACAAAGTGAAGGCCTAGCGCTTTTGCGGCGGCATACATCTCGCGTGCCACGTCGGCTGATGCGGTGGTGTGGTCGACAAATATCGCGCCCGGCTTCATGCCCGCCAGCGCTCCGTCAGGCCCCAACACCACACTGCGCAAGTCCGCATCATTGCCAACACAGCAAAACACAATGTCAGCACCCTGCGCCGCTATCTTGGGTGTTAAACCGTGGGTAGCGCCCGTATATTCTGCACAAAACGCTACTGATTTAGCAGCAGTTCGGTTGTACACGCTGACCTGGTGACCAGCCAGCGACAGGTGACCCGCCATCGGGTACCCCATGACGCCCAAACCTAAAAAGGCCACTTTGCGAAGAGAAGAAATATCGTAAGTTTTTGGGGTGGTACTGGGCATGTTGGTATGGTGGGAGTTTAAAAATAAGCAACGCAGTTATACCTCAGACGGTTGGTGCGAGCGTTGGTTTGGCACCCATCACGCCGGGTGCCAAGCCGTGCTGTGAGTTTGCTTTTTTCAAGGTATTGCAAGCAGGGCCCATGGGTTGCCCGCATCGGCAGGCATCGGCAGGCATCGGTAGCTCGAATATGTTTTTACACCACACTGTTGGGTATATAAAACTCATTCACGGTCGCGTGCCGCTTTCGCTACCGCCCATAAACCAGCAGCAACCATTGACAAACCACACAGCAAATCCACAAAGTCACCATCCCGGGGTCCGTTGTTTGCATGGGTCATAAAAGTAAATAAGCCGCTCACGGCACTGAGTACAAAACCGATAAATAAGATGCCCATGCCAAGCAACGCCATGAGCCATTTCGGCAAGGGTAAAAAGCTGACGACCCAGCTGGCTAAAGCAATGAGCACTGGCCTGGCGCTGACAGTGCCTACCGGCGTGTCGGCCGGTGCGGGAGGCAAAGGCACAAATTCACCCAACGGCGATGAAAATTTGGAGTACGCCACGCCCAGCAAAATCGCGACCAACAGACCGACCAGCAAATACATCAGCCGTTGCATCATTTCCCCCTGATTGATACCGTTTAATGTGCAGACAATCAAACAATCAAACAATCAAACAATCAAACAATCAAACAATCAAACAATCAAACAATCAAACAATCAAACAATCAAACAATCAAACAATCGCAAAGTCCTCTGTCCCGGCTGCCAGGTCAACCGACTTGGCACGTTTGGAGTTGAGCTTGATTTGCAGCCGCAAGTCGTTCACTGAATCGGCATTGCGCAGCGCGTCTTCATAGGTGATGGTGTGCGCCTCAAACGCATCAAACAGTGCTTGGTCAAAGGTCTGCATGCCCAGGTTGCGGCTTTTCTTCATGATCTCTTTGATCTCGGACACATCGCCTTTGAAGATCAAGTCTGAAATCAACGGCGTGTTGAGCATGATTTCAACCACCGCAGCGCGGCCCTTGCCGTCTTGTTTGGGGATCAACCGCTGCGACACCATCGCCTTGAGGTTGAGTGACAAATCCATCAGCAATTGCGCGCGCCGCTCTTCAGGGAAAAAGTTGATGATGCGGTCCAGCGCCTGGTTGGCACTGTTGGCGTGCAATGTGCACATGCACAAATGACCTGTTTCAGCGAAGGCAATCGCGTGTTCCATGGTTTCACGATCCCGCACCTCACCCATCAAAATCACATCGGGTGCCTGACGCAGCGAGTTTTTAAGCGCGGCCTCCCAGCTGTCGGTGTCAAGGCCGATCTCGCGTTGTGTCACCACACAGTTTTTATGCGGGTGCACAAACTCCACCGGGTCTTCAATCGTGATGATGTGGCCATACGACTGCTCATTGCGCCAATCAACCATGGCTGCTAGCGTGGTGGATTTGCCTGAACCTGTCGCGCCGACCAAAATCGTCAGGCCGCGTTTGCTCATCACCACGTCTTTGAGCACCTGCGGCACGCCCAGCCCGTCAATGGTGGGTAACACCGCCGGAATCACCCGCATCACCATGCCTACTTTGCCTTGCTGAATAAAGGCGTTGACCCGAAAGCGGCCAACGCCCGGCGGGCTGATGGCAAAGTTGCATTCCTTGGTGCGCTCAAATTCAGCGGCCTGCTTGTCGTTCATGATCGACCGCGCAAGCGCCAGTGTGTGCCCCGCGTTCAACGGTTGGGGTGAGACTTTTGTGACCTTGCCGTCCACCTTCATCGCAGGTGGGAAGTCGCTGGTAATGAACAAGTCACTGCCGTTGCGGCTGATCATCAGCTTGAGCAAGTCATTGATAAATTTACTGGCCTGGTCGCGTTCCATGTAGAACTCCTAGAAAATGTTGCCCCCACGCGCCCCACTGCGTGTGGTTCGCTGCCCCTCGAGGGGGCCGCTGCGCCTGCGGCATGGCAAAGCCAGTTCCGCGGCCCCTACTCGGAAGGTACAACTCAGCACTGTTCCAATTGATCAAATCTAGCCGGGGAAGTTGTCTGGAATTTTTGCTTTTCCGCGAGCTTCAGCCGCAGAAATGACATTGCGCTTGACCAGGTCGGTCAAATTTTGGTCCAGCGTTTGCATGCCCACGCTGTTGCCGGTTTGAATCGACGAATACATCTGCGCAACTTTAGCTTCACGGATCAAATTACGAATCGCACTTGTCCCCAGCATGATCTCGTGCGCAGCCACGCGACCCGTGCCGTCTTTGGTCTTGCACAGCGTTTGCGAAATAACGGCTTGCAATGACTCTGACAGCATCGAGCGGATCATTTCCTTTTCTTCTGCCGGAAACACGTCAATGATGCGGTCAATCGTTTTGGCGGCGCTTGATGTGTGAAGCGTGCCAAACACCAGGTGCCCGGTTTCTGCTGCTGTCATAGCCAGGCGAATGGTTTCCAGGTCCCGCATCTCGCCGACCAGAATGGCATCCGGGTCTTCACGCAATGCCGACTTCAGCGCTGCTGAAAAACTCAATGTGTGCGGGCCCACTTCACGCTGGTTGATCAGGCATTTTTTGGACTCGTGCACAAACTCAATCGGGTCTTCGACCGTCAGAATGTGGCCGTACTCGTTTTCATTGAGGTAGTTGACCATGGCAGCCAGCGTGGTGGACTTGCCTGAACCGGTAGGCCCGGTCACCAGCACCATGCCGCGCGCCTTCATCGCCAGCTCGCCAAAAATCTTCGGCGCATTGAGTTGCTCCAGCGACAAAATCTTTGACGGAATGGTTCGCAGCACCGCACCAGCGCCCCGGTTTTGGTTGAAAGCATTGACGCGAAAGCGGGCCAGGCCATCAATCTCAAAGGAAAAATCCACCTCTAAAAACTCTTCATAGTTTTTACGCTGGGCGTCGTTCATGATGTCGTACACCATGGCATGCACCTGTTTGTGGTCTAGCGGCTCAACGTTGATCCTCCGCACGTCACCATGCACGCGAATCATCGGCGGCAGGCCAGCTGACAAGTGCAAGTCAGACGCCTTGTTTTTAACGCTGAAGGCCAGCAGTTGGGTAATGTCCATCCCTCAAATCCTTAACGGTTCGCGATATTGGTAAAAATGCCTTGTAGGACAAGGCCCCATCAAATGCGGTTTACAGTCGGATTATGACCATGATTGTGCGTAATCTCCAAAGCGTTAAAGACCGAATCCTGACAGCCTGCGTAGCGGCTGGCCGCCCTGCATCCAGCGTCACGCTGCTGGCGGTGTCGAAAAAATTTAGCGCTGAGGCGGTGTTAGACGCCGTTGGCGGCGGGCAGCTGGCCTTTGGTGAAAACTACATCACCGAAGGCGTGGAGAAAATCGAGGTGCTAAAAGCCCATACCGACTTGCAGTGGCACTGCATTGGCCCGGTGCAAAGCAACAAAACCCGGCTGGTGGCTGAACATTTTGATTGGGTGCAGTCAGTTGACCGCCTAAAAATTGCCCAGCGCCTAAGCGAGCAACGCCCAGCGCATTTGCCGCCGCTGCAAATTTGCCTACAAGTCAATATTGACGGCGGCTCTAACAAGTCAGGCGTAGCCCCAGATGAGTTGATGGCGTTGGTGCAAGAGGTCATCAAACTGCCGCGCTTGACGTTGCGCGGTTTGATGATGATCCCTGAGCCTGCTATTAATTTTGAAGCTGCTTGCGCAATATATACAAGTGCTAGAGCCTTATTTGACCAAATAAATGGGGCAAAAAGTTTATCTCAGGCGATGGACACGTTATCAATCGGCATGACGGCCGACCTGGAGGCCGCCATTGCATCTGGCAGCACCATGGTGCGGGTAGGGACGGCGATTTTTGGCGAGCGTGTTTGAATGTAAATCGCTTTTGACCGAAAACCGGCTGTAGCCCAATCAAAAATTAGCGCGAGTAGCTCGCCTATTCATAGCAAATGGGTATCGCACGCCACGCGTGCCAGGTTCATTCAAGCCATTGGCCGCTGATGAAGTGGTGGTCACCCCGGCGGCCAGCGGTCAGGTTGCTGCAAGATGGCGTTTTCGGATGTTCTGGCTATCCCAGCGCCTGGATTTCAAAATCTGCATCGCCCAAATAACGGTTTACACCAAACGCTGCTTGCGTCGCTGCCAGCTCGGCAGCCTCCCACTGGTCGGCCAGCAGCTGTTCTGATGGGCTGACAGGCCAAGGGCGTGGGTGGTCGGCATATTGCAACCAAAGCTTGCGATAAACCGCGTAGCAGGGCAGCACCAGGGCTTCGTTTCCCAGCGCGTTTTCTAGTGCGGCGCGAAACCGACGTACGGCCGACTCGCGCTCGGCAGCTGTCACGTCGTCGGTAGAAAAAATTTTAAGCAGGTAAGCCAAGGCAGGACCTTTTAGGAAGCACTTATTTTCCACCTCAAAACCATGATGTAAAAAATAATTTCGTTACGCCTCTTGCATGCTGCGGATGCTTTTGATTTTCAACCCGCCTACGATCCAGTTTTTTTCAAGGACGTCACATGGCTACACCGTTTTTTGGCAAACGCGACACGGACACACCCAACTCGCTAAATTCTCCCAACAGCTTAAGAGGCGGTTTGGGCGGTACACCTACTCCAGCTCCTGCGGCTGTAGCCAGCTCACCAACATCAGCGTCGACATCAGCGTCAACATCAACATCCACGGCTACCAAAGAGGGCGGCAGCAAATTGACGGTTGGCCCCAACATCAAGCTTAAGGGTGTTGAGATCACTGACTGTGACACGCTGGTGGTTGAGGGGTTGGTAGAGGCGACGATGGACTCGCGTGTGATGCAAATTGCGGAGCAGGGCGCATTTAAAGGCTCCGCTGAAATTGACGTGGCCGAGATTCGGGGCGAGTTCAATGGCAACCTGACGGTGCGCCAAAAACTGGTGATTTATTCGACTGGCAAAGTCACTGGCACGATTCGCTACGGCAAGCTGGTGATTGAGGAAGGCGGCCAGCTGGCCGGCGAGATCTTGTTTGGTGCGGTGGCTAAACCGCCAGCGCTGGCGCAAGTAGGCAGTGCTTTCAAAACAGCCTGAACCTTAAAACAGATTAAGCACCAGCGGCACCAAAAACGGCATCAGCAGCGATGCCAGCACAACTTGCAGGCCTAACGCCAGTGCTGCATATGCCCCGGCGTCAGCGTTGACCTGTAGAGCCCGCGCCGCGCCTATGCCGTGCGCAGCAGTGCCTAACGCAAAGCCGCGAGCCGCCCAGCCTTCATGCGTGGTGGGTATGCGCAGCGCATCGAACAAATACTTGCCCGCCAGCCCGCCGACCAGGCCAGTAACAACTGCAAACACGGCAGCCAGCGCCGGAATGCCGCCTATTTTTTCAGCAATGCCCATGGCAACCGGCGCTGTGACTGACTTGGGCACCAGCGACAGCATCACTTCCAGCGGTAAGCCAAAGGCCCATGCCAATAGCAGCGCGGAACCGCTGGCAGCCAAGCCTCCGGCAATAGACGCCATTAGCAAGCGCACCCAGCGCTGGCGCAGCTCTGCACGGCGTTGCCACAGCGGCCAAGCCAGTGCCACCACAGCGGGCCCGAGTAAAAAGTGAATGAACTGCGCCCCCGCAAAGTAGGTGGGATAAGGCACACCTGACAGCAACAATCCGCTCGCAAGTACCAGCACTGTCCACAGGACAGGGTTTGCCCAAGGAGCTTGATTCAGGCGGGCGTAAACGGCTTGCGCCAAAACGTAAACCACCAGTGTTGCTGTTAAGCCAAACAGTGGTGTGGCGGATAAATAAACCCAGAGTTCGACAAATTTAGGCATTGTCTTTGCTGCCTTTTGTCCAGTGCAAGCTCAGCACTGTCACAGTTAAACCCACCAACGTAGACAGCACTACCACCGCCAACATGCGCCAACCGTGCTGGTTGACCAGCGATAAATGCGTCATCACGCCAACGCCAACGGGTACAAAGAGTAAAGAAAGGTGTAGAAGTAAAAAATCTGCGCATCGTCCAACGGGGGCACGAATCGCCTGCCAGCGCAATGCCAGCAGCAGCAAAAGCATGCCCACCACTGGGCCAGGGAAAGGCAGCTTTAAACCCCGCGCTAGCAGTTCTCCGGCAGATTGAAAAGCCAGCAACCAGGCCAGGCCGCGCAGGGCTTGCATCAGTGGATCAAGCTAAAACCTTGGCAAATCTGGATGCGAGATTTTGCCGCCGCGCACCAACATTTTTCCGTACTCTGCACAACGGTTCAGTGTTGGAATGACCTTGCCTGGGTTTAGCAAACCGCTTGGGTCAAAGGCGCGCTTAACACCAAACATTTGTTCGTTTTCTTGGGCTGAAAACTGCACGCACATAGAGTTGAGTTTTTCCACGCCCACACCATGCTCGCCCGTTACTGTGCCGCCCATGGCAACGCTGGTTTCTAAAATTTCTGCACCAAACAGCTCGCACCGGTGCAATTGGTCGGCATCATTGGCGTCAAACAATATCAGTGGGTGCAGGTTGCCGTCACCGGCATGAAACACATTCGCGCAGCGCAGGGAGTACTTTTTTTCCATCTCGGCAATCGCCAGCAAAATGTCGGCCAGGCGCTTGCGCGGAATCGTCGAGTCCATGCACATATAGTCGGGGCTGATGCGGCCGCTGGCGGGAAAGGCGTTTTTGCGGCCTGACCAAAATTTCAGGCGCTCGGCTTCGTTTTGGCTGACTGCAATAGCGGTAGCACCACAGCGGGTGAGAACCTCGCTCATGCGTCCAATTTCTTCTTCAACTTCCTCCACTGTGCCGTCGCTTTCGCACAACAAGATCGCCTCGGCCGTCAAGTCGTATCCCGCATGTACAAAGTCTTCAACCGCTGCCGTCATGGGCTTGTCCATCATCTCCAGCCCTGCCGGAATGATGCCCGCAGCGATCACAGCGGCTACTGCGTCACCGGCCTTGCGCAAGTCGTCAAAACTGGCCATGATGCAGCGTGCCAGCTGCGGCTTGGGGATGAGCTTGACCGTGACTTCAAGCGTGATGGCCAACATGCCTTCACTACCAACGATGACGCTGAGCAAGTCATAACCCGGCGCGTCTAATGCGTCACCGCCAAATTCGACTTCGTCGCCTTCAATCGTGAAACCTTTGACTTTGACGACGTTGTGCACTGTCAAACCGTATTTCAAGCAGTGCACGCCGCCTGAATTTTCAGCGACATTGCCGCCAATGGTGCAAGCAATTTGGCTGGACGGGTCGGGCGCGTAATACAACCCGTGCGGTGCAGCGGCTTCGCTGATAGCCAGGTTGCGCACACCGCCTTGCACCACAGCAGTGCGGCTAAGCGGGTCAAGCTTCAAAATCTTGTTGAACTTGGCAAGCGACAGCGTGACGCCTAGCTTGTGCGGCATGGCACCGCCGGACAGGCCCGTACCGGCCCCGCGTGCCACCACGGGCACGTCAAGAGCGTGGCAGGTTTTGAGCACGGCTTGGACTTGCGCATAAGTTTCAGGCAACACCACAACCAAAGGGCGCTGGCGGTAGGCGGTCAGTCCGTCGCACTCATAGGGTGTGGTGTCTTCGTTGTTCCATAGCAGCGCGTGAGCGGGAACAATCGCTTGCAGCTTGCTAACAACCAGCGCTTGCCGCTCGGCGCGCTCAAGTGCAAATTGTTGCTCGGGACTCAAGGGTGCATTCATGGTCTAAATCCTTTTTGAACCACAACTTTAGTGCATCCCAGGCTTTTTGAGTTGAGAAAATTTAACGCCAAGTTTGAATCTTGACGTTAGCGTTCACAACTGAACCACCGTTTTAACCAGCAACCCTGGCTTGATATCGCCGCTGGGGTAGACGCCATTGATCAGCCGCAATTGCTGCTCCGGGTTGGCCAGCGGAGACGTTTTGGCCAGCTCGGCAAAGCCGCCGCGCGGCATGGCGATGCTTTTGACCATCCAAGGTTTGGCTGCGGCCTTGTCAGCGGCAGTCAGCGCGCGAAAGGTGTTTTCAGTGTCAAGCATTTGGGCGCGGCTGCGTTGCAGTGTTGCGGCGTCTTTGGCAGCATGAATGAATAAAAACACTGCGCCCGCTGGACTGGTGATCAGTGTCAATTCGGTGTTTTGTGCCTGGCCGTTTTTACCGGCTACCGTACCGCTAAAACGGGTGGCTGCCAAGCCGTTGATTTGCGCGCGCTCGGCGCGCCCGGCGTTGGGATTGATCAGTTTTTTGATGATCTCGTCATGCGTTTTACCGGCATCAGGCGGGGCCATTTTGACGATCAAACCGGCATCACCCGCGCTGTTCATCAGGGTAATTTGGTCGGCCTCGTTTTGAATACGCCAGCCCTCAGCCGCCGTTAGCGCAAAGCCTAACCCGGGATGGTAAAAATTGCGGCCCCGGGTTAAGCCTTGATCGGCGCTTTCACCAAAGGCCATGCCTTCCAGGATTTGCTGGTAACGCGCACGGCCCTCGTCACTGTAGGCGGTGCCTGCTTTGTACTGCGCTGCCAGCCTGGTGATGGTGTCAAGTCGCTGGTCGTTGCTGGGGTGCGACGCCAGCCAGCTGTTTTGTGCAGGCGCTGCCCGGCCCTGGGCGCGAGCCAGGTCAGCGGCAAAGCGCTCCTGATTTTTCAGCACCTTGATCACGTCGACCATGTTGTTGGGGTCAAAACGCACGCGCGACAAATATTCAGCGCCCAGGCTGTCAGCCTGCAGCTCCTGCTCACGGCCATATTTGGCGATGTAGCCAGCAGCTACGGTTTGCGAAATATCACCGGCCATCTGCCCAGCGCCAGTAACGCCTTGGGCTTCCAGCACGGCGCCCAGCACACTGGCTGCCAACACGCCTAGCCCTGCGTCTTGCTGGCGGGTAGCGCGCTGCGCGCCGTGGCGCGCTGTGACGTGGCCAATCTCATGGCCGATCACGCCAGCCAAGTCAGCTTCGCTGTCCAGGTACACCATAATGCCGCGCGTCACGTACACATAGCCGCCGGGCAAAGCAAAGGCGTTGATTTCTGGGCTGTCAAGCACGGTGAAAGTCCACTGCAAGTTGGCGCGCTGCGATTGCTTGGCCAGCCGCTGGCCCAGCTCATTGACGTAGGCCTGAACACGGGGATTTTTAAGCGCTGTGTACTCTTGTAAAACTTGTGAATGCGCCTTTTTGCCCTCTGCAACTTCAGCCGCCTCACTCATCACGCTGCGTTCAGCCTGGCCGGTGACGGGGTTGTTCACCGTGCTGCCGCAGGCTGCCAGCAGAGCAGTAGCCAACATCAACCCGTGCAACATAAATTTTTGTTTTGTCATAGTTACTTTCTTGTTGTCCGAATTTGTACACCTGGTACACCTGATACACCTAAGCTCTTTACACCAAACTTTTTACACCAAACTCTTCACACCAAACTTTCACACCAAACTTTTGCGTAGCCACTCTACAAACGCTGCGCATTCCCATCTGTCCATAGCCCCGGTGCGCCAGCATAGGTAGTGGGCGTGCGGACTGGGAATGTTGCTTGCATACACTGCGTTGTTGCCCAACCTGACCAATGATCCATTTTCAAGCCAGGGCGCACCGAGCTTTAAGCGAATCAGCGCAATGCCCATGCCCGCGGCAGCAGCATCGCACATCAGGCCAATGTCATTGAACTGTGAGCCCTCCATGGGTTCAGGCCAGTCCAGGTGCTGCGCAGCAAACCAGGTGCGCCATGGCTCAAGTGGCGAGCGCAGCAGGCTTTCACCTTCAATGTCTTGCGGCGTCTCAAACGGCCCGTGGTCGCGCACAAAGGCTGGTGACGCCAGCAGCGTGACCTCGTCTTTCATCAAGCAGATGTGCTCCACATCGGCATAGCGCCCGGTACCAAAACGAATCGTCAAATCAGCGTCTTCTGCCTCCACATCCAGCAGCGGGATGGACACCTGCAGTGTCAGGTCAATCTCCGGGTAGGCCTCGGTGAATTGGCGCAGGCGGGGAATTAACATCGAGCGCGCAAACGTCGGCGTTACTGCCAGGCGCAGCTTGCGTCTGCCGGGGTTGCCGCTTTGCCCCGCTGGGCCAGGAAACTTTTGCAGCGTGGCCAGCCCGTCACGCACATGCGCCAAGTATTCACTGCCTTCAGTCGTCAATGAAAAATCAGCCCGGCCAAACAGCTTGGTGCCAATGATTTGCTCCAGCTGCTTGACCCGGTGGCTGACCGCGCTGGGCGTCACGCACAGCTCTTCAGCTGCTTGCGTGACACTGCGCAGGCGCGCCAGCGTTTCAAACGTCAGCAGGCATTGGATGGGCGGTATGCGGGTGGTCATGACGGGTCAAGTGCGGGCGGCGTTTGGCTACGTGCTTTGTCAAGCTCGTCAGCCGTCATCGTTTTTTCTAGCGCCGCCAGGTCTGCTGTTGCGGCTGAATTGCCCGCTTTGGCAGCTTCCGTAAACCAGGTGTGCGCGGCCATCTTGTCGGGCTCAATACCCAACCCACCCCGCAATGCTCGCGCCCACATGACTTGACCTGGGTCGTAACCTTTTAGCGCGCTGCGCTTAAACCAAATACTGGAAGTGGCTGCGTTCTTGTCGGCAATAGTGCCTCTTAGGTAAGCAAGACCAACCATGTAAGACGCGGCCCGTTTTGCGTTGTCAATGAATGTTTGACTAGATTTGCCTGAACGCAGAACGATGTTGGGTATGGCGCCTTGCCCCAAGGCTAACGACTCCATTTGCGCAAGGACGCTTTGATTAAAAGCTTTGGCACGGCGTTGCGCTTCTTCTGCTGGCAATCCCAAGTCGGCTTGCGCAGCAACAGCGTTACTCAAAACGACCATAGCCTCTAACGGCGTCGCTCCTTTTGACATGGCCGGCGAATACCAAGCGCCCAGCATCAACTGGTCAAGGTCCATCAACGCGTCACGTCGGTATGGGAAGTAGCTCAATACAGTCTTGCCCGAAGGGTGGCCAGCAACACCCATGACGTGCATCATTTCATGAAAAGTGCAGCGCCATGCTTCCCGAGAACGCATCTTCACCTTTACTTTTTCAAATATCCATTTGCTTGTTTTCACGTTTTGCGTAAAGCACGGTTCGCTGTCTTGCAGCATGTGATCGTCGACCACCTCTATGTCCAGATTCGCGGCAGTTTCAGCGTCAGTCTGCGCGGATATGTCTGCGAAAACTATTCGACTGGCTACAGAAGCGGCCTTAACGCCATTTTCAATATGTGCCCTGTGGCGCGGCGCATCTGAACCGTGAATTCGGTAAGTCACAGTGCCCTCCCACCGCATTGCCCGTCTTGGCGTGCCGCGTTGATCCCACAGGCTTTCCCATACGGTTTGCAGGTTGTCGTCGAGCTTGTCCGCATGCGCCGGGCTCAGGTTGAGGCAGAGCAAAATCGCCACAAATCGATATAGAGATGTCATAGACGGGTGCTGGTCAATTGGCTTACTTAAAAATGACCGTTTTATGGCCATTGAGCAAAACCCGGTGCTCGCTGTGCCACTTCACTGCCCGCGCCAGCACCCGGCTTTCGGTGTCTTTGCCGCGCGCGGTTAAATTTTCAACCGTGTCCTTGTGGTCGACCCGCGTCACGTCTTGTTCAATGATCGGGCCTTCGTCCAAATCGGCTGTCACGTAATGCGCTGTCGCCCCAATTACCTTGACGCCACGTTCATGCGCCTGGTAATACGGCTTGGCACCTTTGAAGCTGGGCAACATGCTGTGGTGAATGTTGATGGCGCGGCCTGAGAGTTTTTTGCACATATCGTTGCTCAGCACCTGCATGTAGCGCGCCAGCACCACCAGTTCAGCACCCTGCCCTTCGCCTTCGCTTTCGATGATCTCTAACTGCTTGGCCTCGGCCTGCGCTTTGGTATCAGCCGTCACGGAGATGTGATGAAACGGCACGTTGTAGCTGGCCGCCAATTGGTAAAAGTCGCGGTGGTTGCTGATGATGGCGCGCACGTCAATGGGCAGCAAGCCAGACTTCCAGCGGAACAAGATGTCGTTCAAACAATGCCCGTCGCGGCTGACCATGATGACGGTGCGCATGGCGTCTTGTGTGGAATGCAGCTTCCACGCCATTCCAAATGGCGCGGCAAAAGTGGCCAACTCACTTTTCAGTTGCGAGTAGCTCAGTTGATCGCAGGCAAACTGCACCCGCATAAAAAATAGGCCTGTTGCAGAGTCGTTGTACTGAGCAGCTTCTTCAATGTTGCCGCCGTTTTGCAGCAAAAAGCCCGACACGGCATGAACGATGCCCATGCGGTCCGGGCACGATAGATTAAGGATGTAAGCGTGAGTCATATGCCTATTATTCTCGCAGGTGGTGTGCAAACGGCGGCAACCCTGCCAGAATGACACATCGATTCTGGAGAAACACTATGGCTTATCAAAACTTCAATATGGATCACCAGTGGCTGCCGTTTACGCCGAACCGCAGCTTTGCCAAAGACCCGCGCGTGTTTGTCGCCGCCGACGGCATGATGTTCACCACCCATGACGGCAAGCAGGTGATTGACGGTATTTCCAGTCTGTGGTGCGTCGCTGCGGGGCACAACCGCAAGCCGATCAACGAGGCGATTAAAAAGCAGCTCGACACGCTGGACTACGCCACCGCTTTTCAGGCCAGCAATGACCAAGCTTTTGTCGCTGCCGAAATGATTGCCGACATGGCCCCCGGCGACCTGAACAAGGTACTGTTTTGCAATTCAGGCAGCGAGGCTGCCGACACGTCCCTCAAAGTCGCGCTGGCCTACCACCGCGCCCGCGGCGAAGGCCATCGCAACGTGTTTATTGGCCGCGAGCGTGGCTACCACGGTGTGGGTTTTGGCGGCATGAGCGTGGGCGGCATTCCGGCCAACCGCAAGGCCTACGGCACGGCCCTGCTGCCACGGGTGGACCACATGCGGTTTATTCACGACCCAATCAATCACGCCTATATCCACGGACAGGAGCCAGTGTGGACAGAAGACCTGCTGCTGGAGCTTGAAAACCGCATCTTGCCGCTGCATGACCCGAGCAACGTCGCCGCCATCATCATTGAGCCGATATCGGGCAGCGCGGGCTGGTACTTGCCGCCGCAAGGTTACGTCAAGCGGCTGCGCGAGATTTGCGACAAACACGGCATTTTGCTGATTTTTGACGAAGTCATCACCGGCTTTGGCCGCCTGGGCTGCAATTTTGGCGCGGACTTTTACGGCGTGGTGCCCGACATGCTGAACTTTGCCAAATGCGTGACCAATGGCGTGATTCCGCTTGGTGGCGTGATTTGCTCTGACCGCATTTACGACACCATGATGGGAGCTAACGCCAACGCGCCCGAACACGCAATTGAGTTCTTCCACGGCTACACCTATTCAGGCCACCCAGTAGCATGTGCGGCAGCAATAGCAACGCTCAATTTGTTCAAACAAGACAACTTATTTGAACGCGCAGGCCAGATGGGTAAGCTGCTGGGCGACGCCATGCACAGCGGTCTCAAAGGCCTGCCCAACGTCATCGGCATTCGCACGCTGGGCTTGGCTGGCGCGGTTGAGTTGCAGCCGGTTGCGGGCACTCCCGGCAAACGCGCCTTCGACATCTTCATGACCTGCTACCACCACGGCGTGCTGGTGCGGCCTGCAAGTGAAAATCTGGTAATCTGCCCGCCGTATATCGTGGAGAAGGAGCACATTGACAAAATTTTGAATGTGCTGGCGGACGCTATCTCCAAGCATGCTTGAGACCAATATTTACTCCCTTTTCTTCTGGGGAGGGAAGGGGCGGGGACAAGTGCCGAACCATTGCTGACATCTCGCTTGCTCCTATCCCAACCTTCCCCCGAAAAGAGAAGGGGTCAAAGAGAGTTCTCTGGTTGTCATTTGGTCAGACTAATAGGACTCTAGCCCTTATAGATACTGGGTAAGCAGCTACTATAATAATAGCAACTACCTTGCCTCACAAATAGCTGTTCAGCAAATTCTCCAAATGCTCTTGCCGACCAGACACGGGCCGAGTGTCGCGGTTACCGGCCAACACATACTTGGCCGCGCTTTCTAAGGACAGATCGCCTTTCAAAACTGACTGACCGAAAGGCGCGCGCCAGCCCTGGTAGCGTTCATCGACCTGCTTGGCCAGTCGGCCGTCCAGAATCATTTTTTCAGCGACCAGCAATGCCCGCGCGGTGACATCCATCCCGCCGATGTGGCCGTAAAACAGATCTTCTGGATCAATTGATTGGCGGCGTACTTTGGCATCAAAATTCACGCCGCCGGTGGTGAACCCTCCTCCTTGCAAGATGGTGTACATCGCCAGCGCCGTGTCGGCAATGCTGCTCGGAAACTGGTCGGTGTCCCACTGGCACTGCACGTCGCCCCGGTTCATGTCTACTGAGCCAAAAATCCCGAGGTCAATCGCAGTGGCCAGTTCGTGTTCAAAGCTATGGCCGGATAGCGTAGCGTGATTGGCCTCGATGTTGACTTTGATTTCGCTTTGCAGGCCGTAGCGGCACAAAAAGCCGTATACCGTGGCCACGTCGTAGTCGTACTGGTGCTTGGTGGGTTCGCGTGGTTTGGGTTCGATCAAAATCGCGCCTTTAAAGCCGATTTTGTGTTTGTACTCCACCACCATGTTCATGAAGCGGCCCATCTGGTCTAGCTCATGGCCGATGCGGGTGTTAAGCAGCGTTTCATAGCCTTCACGGCCGCCCCACAGCACGTAGTTTTGGCCGCCGAGCCTGTGAGTGGCGTCCATGGCTTCTTTTACTTGCAAGGCGGCCATGGCAAAAATTTCAGGGTCAGGGTTGGTCGCTGCGCCCGACATGAAGCGCCGGTGGCTGAACAGGTTGGCCGTCCCCCACAGCAGCTTGATGCCAGCGGCTTGTTGCTTGGCACCGAGTACGTCCACCATCTCGCGCAAGTGGTTCACGCTATCACGCGGCGTAGCACCTTCAGGCGCCACATCGCGGTCGTGAAAGCAGTAGTAGGGTGCGCCCAGTTTTTCAAAAAACTCAAACGCCGCATCGGCCTTGGCCTTGGCCGCTTGCATCGGGTCGGCCATGTGTTGCCACGGGCGTTCAAAGGTGCCGTCGTACCCAAACGGGTCAAAGCCGTTCCAGCAGAAGGTGTGCCAGTAGCAGACGGCAAAACGCAGTTGCTCCTGCATGGTTTTGCCCAACACGATAAGGTTACGGTCGTACCATTTAAAGCCGAAGGGGTTGCGTGATTCACTGCCTTCATAAGCGATGTTGGGGATACTGTGGAAGTAGCTGTTTGTCATGGCGTTGGAGTCTGGTTAGGTAGCAAAAAATCAAGGGTGATAAAGCGCCTTGAATCGCTGGAAGCGTGGGGCAAGCAGTGCTTGCTCTGACGCATCGGGCGTAAAAACCTGCGTGACGCTTGGGGTGATGCACACGTCTTGCTCTGATGCGCCCAGCGCCAGCCAGCCGAGGCGCGCCGCGCCCAGCGCGCCACCCGCCTCAGCGCCGCCGTGGGTGACGATGCTGATGCTCATGCTGGACGCCAAATGCTGCGCCCAGAAGGCACTGCGTGCGCCGCCGCCGACAAGCGACAGGCGTTTAATTTCGTTACCCGCTGATTGAAGTGCCGCCAAGCCGTCGCACAAGCCAAAGCTCACGCCCTCAAACACCGCGTACGCCAACTCTGCGGGGCCGGTGTCATGACTCAAGCCATGAAAGCTGCCGCGCACGGTGGCGTTGTTGTGCGGTGTGCGCTCGCCGCTTAAGTACGGCAAAAAAATCGGCGCAGCGGCGCGCTGGTTTTCGCCCAAGCTGGCGGCCAGTGCCTCAAGCTGACCGACAGAGGCGGCTCCGAGCAGCCGGGTCGCCCACTGCAAGCAGCTGGCGGCTGACAACATCACGCTCATTTGATGCCAACGGCCCGAAAGCGCGTGGCAAAACGCATGCGTGGCACTGTCTGGGTTGGGCCGATAGCTGGGGGTGACAACAAACAGCACGCCGCTGGTACCGAGTGATAAAAAGCCTTGACCCGGTTGCACCGCCCCTATGCCAACTGCGCTGGCGGCGTTGTCACCAGCGCCTGCTGCTACCAAAACACTAGCTGGTAGCGCAAGTAAATCAACCGCTACAGCCGATAAATGCCCGCGTGACTGGCTTCCTTCCAGCAAACGCGGCATGTGCTGGCTCGACAAACCCGTCAACGCCAGCGCAGCGTCTGACCAGTCGCGTTTGGCAACGTCTAGCCACATCGTGCCGCTGGCGTCTGACATGTCGGTGGCGCAATCGCCCGTCAGTTGCAGAGCGACAAAGTCTTTAGGGCACATGACCTTGGCAATGCGGCTAAACAGTTCAGGTTCCTGCTGGGCCAGCCAGCGCAGCTTGGGCGCGGTAAAGCCGGGCATCGCCAAGCTGCCCGCAACGCGCGCCAGGCTGGGCATTTCAGTCATCATCTCGATGCATTCAACGCTGGCGCGGGTGTCGTTCCACAGCATGGCGGGGCGCAGCACGCGGCCACTCGCATCTAGCAACACAGCGCCGTGCATTTGCCCCGAAAGGCCAATGGCGCGTACTTGATCGTAGGCTTGGCGATATGAATCGCGCAATTGGCTCAGCGCCGCTTGCGCGGCTAGCCACCAGTCGATAGGCTGCTGCTCGCTGTAGCCGGGCTGCGGCCGGGACACGTCGAGCGCCACACCGGCAGTGCCGATAATCTTGTGCGCGTCGTTTAGCAACAGTGCCTTGACTTCTGATGTACCTATGTCCAGACCCAAAAACATGACTAAGCCAATTCGGTTTGAGATGCAGTGGAGGTGGATTCAGCCGCATCGCTGAGGCGTGTCCGATTGCCAGCCACCACGGTGCGGTGCATGGGCCGCAGGTATTGATGCAGCACCAGCGCTGCCGCTCCCACGCTGGGTGCCAGCAGGCCGTAGTGTGCTGATCGCACCCTAGGCGCGGCCATGCCAGTGGCCTGGCTGTAGGCCTCAAGCGTTTGCCGGGCCGCTTCCACCATAGCGGGGTGGCGACTGCAAGACGGACCGCCCGCCACCAGAACGTGCGGGTTAAAGCTGGTCCACAGGTTCTGCATCAGCACGCCCAAGTAATGCCCCGCTTGTTTTCCCATCGCGTCTGCCGTGCTGCTATCTGTCTGAAGGCAGTGCGCACCAATAAACACCTCAGCGCAACCGCGCCGTCCACACGAACACAGTGGCCCGTTAATTTGCAAGATGGTGTGGCCAATTTCACCGGCCATGCCCTGGGCTCCTGTAAACAGCCGGTCGTTTAGCACAATGCCTGCGCCCACACCCACGTCGCAGTTGACAAAAATCAGCGAGCTTTCGGTCTCGCCGCTGGCAAATTCGTACTCGCTCAATGCGGCGGTGTCGGCCTCGTTCTGGATATGAATGTTGACCGGGGGTAGGCCGGCGGCCAGCAGCGCTTGGGTGATTTGGGTTAAAAAATCGACATCGCGCCATTTCAAATTGGGCGCAAACCGCACCATGCCAGTGGTGTCGTCAAACGCACCGGGCAGCCCAATGCCGATACCCGACAAGCGCAAATCTGCATGTGCTGTTTCCAGCCAAGCGCGCTTGACCAGCTCAGCGGTTTGCAGGCACACACCTGCGGGTTGCGTGCTGATCAGCGCCTCTTCAGCTGACCACAACACTGTTCCCATGAGCGACACCCACACCACCCGCAGGCAGTCGATGGCGATCTCCACGCCAATCAGCCCGCGCGCCTCAGTGTTAATTCGAAGCGGTGTGGAAGGTCTGCCCTGTCCGGGTGCAGAAGCGGTTTTAGCCAATTCGCTCATCGACTGCTCGGCCAGCCAGCCTTCGTCAATCAGTTCACGCACCAGCAAGCTAACAGTGGACTTGGTCAGACCGCTACGCACGGCCAGCTGGGCGCGTGACAGGCCGGGTTGTGAGCGCAGCTGGCGCAGCAGCACACTGCGGTTGATGCGTTTGACCAGTTGCTGGTCACCAGTGGTTTTTAGCGCGGTCATGGCTGTGCAGGGCGGCTTGACTCCAGGCTGAGGTCAGCGGGGCGACTGCGCTTTGTCGTCGGGCTTTTTGCCGCCAATGATCATGCCCAGCACCTCGTCTTCGGTCACGTCTTGGGTACGGTATACGCCCACCAGTTTTCCGTTTTTCATTACTGCCAGCCGGTCGCTCAAGGCAAACACATCGTGCATGTCGTGGCTGACCAAAAAAATGCCCACACCGTCGGCTTTGAGTTGGCGCACCAGGTTGCCGACCATCGCGGTTTCTTCAGGGCCAAGGGCTGCGGTGGGCTCGTCCATGATCAAAATTTTGGCGTTGAAATAAATTGCCCGCGATATGGCCACCACCTGGCGCTGGCCACCTGACAGGCGGCGTACCGGTGTACGTACATTGGTGAAGTTTTTGTTCAACCTGTAGAAAACCTTGCGCGCGTCGGCGTCCATGCGGTGGTCGTCCAGCGTGCGCCAACGGGTCAGCAGCTCCCGGCCCAAAAACAAGTTGGCCACCGCATCTAAATTGTCTGCCAGCGCCAGCGTTTGATAGATCGATTCAATACCCAGCTGCTGCGCTTCAAGCGGGGTGCGTACCTGCACTTTTTGGCCAGATATCAACACCTCGCCGCTGTCAATCGGGTAGGCACCGGCCAGCATTTTCATCAGCGTTGACTTGCCAGCGCCATTGTGGCCAAGCAGTGCCACCACCTCGCCGGGGTACAGGTTTAGGCTGACATCATCAACCGCATGCACGCCGCCAAATGCCTTTTTGATGCTTTTTAATTCAACCAAACAAGGCGGCATCGTCGCGTCACTCATGCGGTGTCCCCTGTCAGTTTGCGGTACAGCACGTCAAACACCACCGCCGCTATCAGCACCTGACCAATGATGACGTAGCGCAGGCCAATCGACACATCCAGCAGCAGCATGCCGCTATCAATCGACTGCATGATGAGCGCGCCTAACACCGACCCCAAAATTGACCCGCTACCGCCCGACAGCGCCGTACCGCCAATCACCGCTGCAGCTATTACATACAACTCCATGCTGGTGCCCAATGAGTTGGTGCCCGCATTCAGCCGCGCCACTGACACAACAGCCGCCAGCGTGATCAGCACGCCCAGCAACGCAAACAACATCAGTGTGACGCGCTGCACTGGAATGCCCACCAGCGCAGCGGCCTCCGGGTTGCCGCCCATGGCAAACACATAGCGGCCAAAGCGGGTACGGTGTACCAGGAATGACAAACCAAAAGCAGTTGCCGCCCAAATCAGTACCGGAATCGGTATGCCCTGCGGCGCGTTTTTGTTAGGGATGCTGTAAGCGTTCATGCTGGCGGCAAAGGCCACAACGAGAGCGACCGGCACCAGCGCCAGCAGGGCGTCTAGCCACAGCGGGTTGTTTGGCACACCATGCATTTGTTTGGCGCGGCGTTTGCTCACTAGCATCCAAATCAAAGCAGCGCTCATCAGCCCCGCCACGGCCCAGCTGGCGGTAGCACCAATTGCACCGTCATAGCCGCCGCCAAGACTGAGGAAAAACGGGTCACTCACTGGCTGGGTTTTGCCGTCGGCCACTAAAAAAGCAGCACCCCTGAACGACATCAGCCCGCCGAGTGTGACCACAAACGACGGTACGCCCAACACGGCTGTCAGCGCCCCTTGGTACATCGCCACAGCGATGCCGACCGCCAGGCCTGCCAGCGAGGCTTCATACCAAGACCAACCAGCGGTGTACTGCAGCGTGGCAATCGTCACGCCGACAAAACCCATCACCGAGCCGACTGACAAGTCAATGTGCCGAGCCACAATCACCAGCACCATCACGGTCGAGACAATACCCACCACTGCGCTTTGCTGAGCGATGTTGTAAAGGTTTTCAGGCGACAAGAAAATGCCGCCAGATAAGATGTTGAAGACAATCGCAATCGCCACCAGCACGCCGCCCATGAGCGCCAAGCGCCAGTCAATAGTGGCAGTTTTGAGCGATGTGGTGAGGGATGGCGTCAAAAAACACTCCGAAAAAGAAGACGCGGCCTTGCAGCGTGCTGTGGGTCACGGCTGCAAGGCCGGTTGATGGCTAACAGGCTGTCCGATTTACTTGCAGGCAGCCGGTGCGCCAGCATCAGCCACGCCTTTGCAGAGGACTTCTTTTTTAATCCAGCCGGCTTTCACCACCACATCTAGGTTGCTCAAGGTGATCGGCACAGGCTTGAGAAACTGCGCTTGCATGGTCATTTTTTTCTCGCCGCCGCTCCAGTCGCTGGCGCCAGTGACTTTTTTGCCACCGGCCAGTGATACTGCCGCTGCAGCAGCGTCGCGGCCCAAGTCTCGTGAGTCCTTCCACACCGACACGGTTTGCATGCCTGTGGCCACGCGGTTCAGCGCGGCAAGGTCAGCGTCTTGGCCAGACACGGGGACGCCCTTCATGCCCTTGGCCGTCAAGGCTGCCACAACGCCGCCTGCCATGCCGTCGTTTGACGCCACTACCGCGTCAACCTTGCCAGCATTTTTGGTCAGGATTTGCTCCATGTTCTTTTGCGCGACTTCGGGCTTCCAGCCTTCGGTGTACTCGTCACCCACAATCTTGATGTCGCCTTTTTTCACGGCAGCATCAATGACTTCTTGCTGGCCAGCGCGTAAAAAATTAGCATTCGGGTCGGTCGGTGAGCCTTTAATCATCACGTAGTTACCCTTGGGCTTGGCCGCAAAAATGGCGCGCGCCTGCATGCGGCCAACTTCAACATTGTCAA
>JAYWFR010000170.1:0-9833 GCA_043778695.1 Polaromonas sp.
GCACCGGCGGCACATCCCCTTTCGGTGCCAACGGTTTTAATCCGCAGGGCATTCGAATTGGTCAGGAAAAAAGCCGCAACAAAAGCGCGGTAAAAGTGTGGGACCAGCGCGCTTACAAAGACTACGACGACACCCAAGAACTCGGCACCCGCAACATCAAAGTCGCCCTGCGCCGCCTGCGCAAGTTTGCGCGTCTGGGCAACGTTGAAGAACTCGACTTGCCCGACACCATTCACTCTACCGCGGCTAACGCAGGCTGGCTCGACATCAAGATGATCCCCGAGCGGCACAACAATGTGAAGGTGCTGCTGTTGATGGACGTGGGCGGCACGATGGACGAGCACATCGGCCGGGTTGAAGAAATGTTTTCAGCCGTCAAAACTGAATTCAAACACCTGGAGTTTTATTACTTTCACAACTGCGTGTACGACTTCATGTGGAAGAACAACCGCCGCCGTTTCAGCGAAAAGTTTGCCACTTGGGACATCATTCGCAAATACAACAAAGACTACAAACTGATTTTTGTCGGCGACGCGACCATGAGCCCGTACGAGATTTTGCAGCCCGGCGGCAGCGTTGAGTACAACAACGAGGAAGCTGGGGCAGCGTGGATGCAGCGCCTGACCAACGCCTTCCCCAAATTCGCATGGATCAACCCTGAACCCCAAGGCGTGTGGCAATATCGCCAGTCGATCAGCGTTATCCAGCAACTCGTTAATCAGCGCATGTACCCGCTGACCATCAAGGGCTTGGAAGAGGCGATGCGGCTGCTGTCGAAATAGCCACCCCGTACAATCGCTCTCTGAGTTTGCCGCCATAGTTCAACGGATAGAACGAGTGCCTCCTAAGCGCTAGATACAGGTTCGATTCCTGTTGGTGGTACCAAGCCAATCCCCGCCAAGCACTATTGTTTTTATAGCTGCTTGCGCCGGTATTTATTGGGCTACAGCCCATTGATACTATTTTTAAGCCTTCAAACTGGCCGCCAGCCGCAAAACAGCAGGGTAACTGCTTTGCACCTCCATTCGCTCGGTCACGCCTTTGCTGGCCAGCAGGCGGTGCGCCTTGGCCAAGTGCCAGCACGGTATGTGGGTGAACATGTGGTGCTCGCAGTGGTAGTTGACCCAGTATGGCGCAACCAATGCGCGTTCCAGCCAGTTGGCGTGCGCGGTGCGGGCGTGGCGCAGTGGGTCGGTTGAGTTTTCAACAATCAGCGCGTGCTCTGCGATGTTACGCAGGCGGCTGACCAGCGGCAGCCAGGCAGCCATGGGCAGCAGCCACATCAGCAGCCACGCCCACCACAGTCCGGCAGCGGCAAACAGCCCCAACCCGATGGTGTTG
Source organism: Polaromonas sp. (assembly GCA_043778695.1). Lineage (GTDB taxonomy): Bacteria > Pseudomonadota > Gammaproteobacteria > Burkholderiales > Burkholderiaceae_C > Polaromonas. The sequence goes on from JAYWFR010000170.1 coordinate 1,342, forward strand.
CTGATGAGAAACACGCGCTGCGCTTTGGCTTCAAGCGCTATCAAGGCCCAGGCTGATTCATTGGGCTGGCGCGCTTTGAGCTTGCCCAACAATGGGCCGAAACGCTGTTTGACAAACGTTTGGCCGGTCAAGTCGCGCACAATTTTGCGGCGCAGCGACGCAGGCGTAATAGGAAATGGCGCGGACAGCACCAGGTCAGGATCAGCGGTTTGCTGCACAAAGCGGTGGTGTTGCAAGTGGTAAGGCCGATATGCATCCAGCTCATAGCCGCCAAACCATTTGGCAGCTGTGTCGTTGATGCGGCGATTCGGGTGCAGCAGGCCATGCGCGGCGTCGTGCATCAAAATAAACAGGCCTAATTGCCGAGTGCCAATCACCATCACCATAATAGGAATGGTGATGGGCCACATAACGCCTACCGCCATGGCAAGGCCTATCACCAGCCAGCAATGGGCTAGCAACAACAAGCCCTTAAACGACGAGCGGCCGCTTAAAAGCAGCCACTCATCAGGGGTAAAAAATGCTTCGGGTTTGACGCGTGCTGCTGGTGCCATGCCCTACTGTAGCCATCCCCCAGGAAACATCAAGAGCGAAGGTTACAGCCCGACCCAGCGGTTACTTCATGCCGTATTTCACTTTGGCGTCACTCACGCAAGCGTCTTTGGGTGCACCAGCCAGCGCATCGCAGCGCTGGGCAGCGGCTTTGTACTGGGCTTCTTTCTCGTCAGCGGTTGCTTCTTTGCGCATCGCGTTGTTGACTTTGCCGGTCTCGGCTGACATGCGTGCGACCCTCGCTTCTTCTTTGGCTGTCACATGCAGGGCTTTGGCGTCTTTTCTGCACACGCTTTTTGCGTTGCCTGACAGGTCGTCGCACTTTTCTTTGGCGGTGTCGTAGGCTGCATCGCTTTTGGCCATGGCGGCTTTTTCAGTGTGGCGAGCACTTGGCTCGTACTGCGCTTCCAAATCGGCTTTGGCGACTTTCTCGTAGCCTTTGGCTTCAGACATGCAAATATCTTTGGCATTGGCTTTGAGACCGCTGCATTTGTCTTTGGCCACCTTGTACTGGCCGACGATGGTGTCTTGTTGGGCCTTGTATTCGGTTTTGGTCATGGCCGTGGCGCCACCGGCAAAGATGCATGACATGGCGAGGGTAAGCATCAGGAGTTTGATTTTCATGGGGATTCTTTCAAAGGGTTGAAGTGTTAAACAGTGGTTGGTAGTTTTCAGTAAAGCTCAATAGCGCTCAAAAAAATTGGTGGGGTTCTTGGCGTGCCATTCAGTGACTTGCTTTTCTGCTTCTTCGTGGGTGACGCCGTGGCGCTCTTTGATCTTGCCCAGCAGTTGCTCGCGTTTGCCGGCAATCACGTCCAGGTCGTCGTCGGTCAGCTTGCCACACTGCTCTTGGACTTTGCCTTTAAATTGCATCCAGTTGCCCTTGACGGTGTCTTTGTTCATGTTGTGGTCCTTGAAAATGTTGATGAAACTGGCTCAGTTAAAAACACAAACCAGAAAACGTTAACGATAAATGGACGCAGCGCTGCCCGCAGTAGGCGCGCGCAGCCCATGCGCGTAGGCTGACACCTACGGCCATAAATTTCCGTACAAATACGGCGCTGGCCCATGCAAAGTGGGCGCTAGCAGCTACGTTTTATGTAGCGCTACTTGACTCTTAGCGTGCGGCTGAGCAGCGCCACGGGCAGCAAGCCGACCAGCACCAGTGCCAGCGCAGGCAGCGCGGCTTCACCTAGCCGCTCGTCGCGCGCCAGCTGATAGGCGACAACCGCCAGCGTGTCGCTGTTAAACGGCCGCAGCACCAGCGTGGCGGGGAGTTCCTTCATCACGTCGACAAACACCAGCAGCGCCGCAACAGACACTGAACGCTTGAGCAGCGGCCAATGCACACGGCGCAGCAACGTGAACCCCGTCGCGCCCAGCATGCGCGCGCTGTCGTCCAAACTGCCCGGGATGCGGGTGTAACCACTTTGCACTGATTGCAACGCCACCGCGCTAAAGCGCACCAGGTATGCCCAAACAATGCCCAGCACAGTAGCCGTCACCCAGTAACCGGCCTTGATCTCAGGCGCTGCGCTTTGTAGCCAGCCCACGGGGGCGAGCAAGCCCACCACAATCACCGCGCCGGGTACGGCGTAGCCCAGGCTAGCCAGGTGCGCTGCACCGCGACTTAAGGCTGACGGCTGGCTGCGCACTGCAAACGCCAGGCTCAGTGCCAGCAGCGTTGCCAGCAGCGCGCTCAGGCCCGCTAAAGTCACACTGTTCAAAGCCCAAGTGCCAAACAGCGCCCACGGCAGTGTGCCCCAGCCCGCCACCAAAGGGCGCAACATAAAAAGCACTGGCAACACGAAACCCAAGCCAATTGGCACAGCACATACCAGCCAAGCCAGCACGGCGCGCTGGCCTTTTAACCGAGTGGGCACAGCATCAGCTGCGTTTGATGCGCCGCCCCGGTTGCCCACAAAGCGCATGCGCTTTTGCGCGCTGTGCTCCATTTTTAAAAGCAGGGCTACCAACAAAAGCAGCATAGTTGCCAGCTGCGCAGCGGCAACGCGGTTGTCCATCGCCAGCCAGGCTTTGTAAATGCCCGCGGTGAAGGTTTGAATGCCAAAGTAGCTGGCCACGCCGTAGTCAGCCAGCGTCTCCATCAGCGCCAGCGCCACGCCTGCCGCCACCGCCGGGCGGGCCAACGGCAACGCCACGCTGCGAATGCGGCGTGAAAGCGGCGCACCCAGCAGCCGGGCGGCCTCCATCAAATGCACCGCACGCTCAGCCAACGCAGTACGCGCCAGCAAGTACACGTAGGGGTACAGCGCGCAGGTAAACACCAACACCGCCCCGCCCAGGCTGCGCACGTCGGGCAGCAACCGGCCTTGCAAGTTAAACGCGGCGCGCACCCAGCTTTGCAGCGGACCGGCGTATTGCAAAAAGTCAGTGTACGCATAGGCCACCACGTACGCGGGCATGGCCAGCGGCAGCAGCAGCGCCCATTCAAAAATACGCCTGCCGGGGAAGTCAAACAGTGTCACCGCACTGGCCGTCGCCATGCCGACCAGCGCCACACCCAGCCCCACGCTCACGCACAGCAGCAGCGAGGTGCTGGCGTAGTCAGGCAATACGGTTTGCGCCATGTCGCGCAACACAGCGCTGGCGCCTGCATCAAACTGCAGCCACGACGCTGTCACGCTGATAACCGGCAGCATCAGCACAGCAACCAACAGCAACAAAGCCACGGAGAAAAAAGAAAAATGGCGCATGAACGGCGAAAGACAGGTCTGTAAAGTTGTTGAAATAGCTGTCGGAAAAATTGTCGGTGAAACTACCAGTAAAGATGCAAATGAGAATTGTATGTATTTACAATTGCCCTCATGTTTCTGCAAATTACCAACTTGAGTGTCCAGTACGCGGGCCGCTCCAAAGCGGCGGTTGACAACGTGTCATTCACCTTGCAGCCCGGGGAGATTGGCGTGCTGATAGGCCCATCAGGCTGCGGCAAAACCACGCTACTTAGAGCTGTGGCTGGGCTAGAACGTGCCAACAGCGGCAGCATTGCGTTGGGGTCGCAGGTGATCAGCAGCAGCACGCTGCACGTACCGCCTGAGCAGCGCCACATGGGTATGGTGTTCCAAGACTACGCGCTGTTCCCGCATTTGGACGTGGCGCATAACGTTTCGTTCGGCATTGCGCATGTGCCGTCCAACCAGCGCGCTAACCGAGTTTCTGAGGTGCTAGAGCTGGTCGGCATGCCGACTGCAGGCAAGCGCTTCCCGCATGAGCTGTCGGGCGGCCAGCAGCAGCGGGTGGCGCTGGCCCGCGCATTAGCGCCAGCGCCCCGGTTGCTGCTGCTCGACGAGCCGTTTTCAAACCTGGATGTTGACTTGCGCGAGCGCTTGACCCTTGAAGTGCGCGGTATTTTAAAAGCCGCTGGCGCAACAGCCTTGTTCGTCACGCATGACCAGTTAGAGGCCTTCGCGATTGGCGACCGCATCGGCGTGATGCAGCATGGCCAGTTGCACCAATGGGACGAGGCCTATGCGCTGTATCACCGGCCTGCTACGCGTTTTGTAGCAGACTTCATTGGCCACGGCGTGTTCGCGCCGGCCCGCATTGAGCAGCGCGCTAGCGGCGTGGTGGTCAGCACCGCACTGGGCGACTTGACAGACCTGCAAGAGTGCCCCGTGCCGACTGCGTATGAAGGCGGCTTGTGCGACGTGTTGCTGCGCGCCGACGACATCGTGCACGACGACAACGCGCCAGTTAAAGCGCAAATCGTTCGCAAGGCATTTCGCGGGTCAGAGTTTTTGTACACCCTGCGGCTAGCCACCGGTGAGGCGGTGGTGGCACATGTGCCGTCGCACCATGACCACGCGCTCGGTGAGTGGATTGGCATTCGGGCCGAGGTCGACCATGTGGTGACCTTCCCGCGTGAAGTGATCACAGGCTAACAAATTTGCTATAAATTAATGAGCTGCCTGCGCACATATTTATTGGCCTACAGCGGTAATTAATTCTATCTTCGCAAATCAGCCACCGCCTGCTCAAGCGCCCTCGCCAACGCCCGCCTGTCTCGCCCTTCGGCAAACTGCGGCTCACCGAAATTGATCACCACCGCAATGTTGGGTGTTGTCAACGCCCGCCAGACTGAATGAGGCAGCGTGTCGTCGCCCACATAGCAAGGTGCGGTGCTGCGCTGGCCAGTGCGGGTGTCAATAAATTGCAGCGAGACGGGTTGAACCGGTGCATCTGCAGCGATGGCGGCTTGAAACAAATTGGCATGAAACGGTAGCAATGCAGTGCCATCACTCGTCGTGCCCTCGGGGAACACGCCCAGCACGTCACCGGCCTTTAAGCTGGCCGTCATGTGGTGCACCACACGCATCGCGTCTCGGCGCGATTCACGCTCAATAAACAACGTGCCCACACCGCTGGCCAACATACCAATAAATGGCCATTTCTTGATGTCGGCTTTTGACACAAAGCGGCAAAACCGCGCTGCATGCAAGGCGGTGATGTCCAGCCATGACATGTGGTTGGACACCAGCAGCAAAGGGCCATTCAAAGCGGGGTTGCCTTTGACGACCAATGCAATGCCGATGCAGCGCAGCATACCCAGCGACCACACCTGAGTACGCAGCTGACGCTGCGCCTCGCTGATGCGGGGAAACACCAACAAGATGGTGAAAAACCCGATCAGAATGTGCAAAAGCGCGCGCGCCAGTTTGACGGCGGCGTTGATGGTGGTCACGCATCCGCCTTTGATTGAAACGCCACGTGCCCGCCAACCAGCGTCCAGCGCACCCTGCCGGGCAGCAGATGGCTGGAAAACGGTGTGTGCTTGCCCTGGCTACGCAGCGCTGCGGGCGAAGGCGTCCATTCAGAGTCGGCATCAAACACACACACATCAGCCGCTCCGCCTTTGATCAATTGGCCCGCACTTAAAGCCAACGTGCCCAACGACGCACCAAGCACCTGGGCGGGTCCGCTGGTCAGCACTTCTAACGCACGCATCAAGCTGTCTTTGCCATGATGACGGTGATGTTCGCGGCTCCATTTCAACGACAACGACAGCAGCAACTCCAGCCCCGTCGCACCGGGTTCGGCCTCAGCAAACGGCAGGGTTTTGGCATCTTCGTCGACGGGGGTGTGGTCAGACACCAGCGCGTCAATCGTGCCGTCGGCCAAGCCTTGGCGCAGTGCGTCACGGTCACGCTGCTGGCGCAGCGGTGGGTTAAGGCGCATGCGGCTGTCAAAGTAGCCAATGTCAGCGTCTGTCAAATGCAGGCTGTTGATGCTCACATCACAAGTCACATTCAAGCCTTCAGCCTTGGCCTGTGCCACCAGTGCTACACCCGCCGCGCTACTAACGCGGCAAATATGCACCGCAGTGCCGGTGCTACGCATCAGGTCAAAAATCGTGTGCAGCGCTATGGTTTCAGCAGCAACCGGCACGCCTGCCAAGCCGAGCCGCGTGGCTAGCGCGCCACTGGCGGCGACGCCTTTGCCCAGGTACAGCTCTTGCGGGCGCAGCCAGACTTTATAGCCAAAACTGGCGGCGTATTGCATGGCGCGCAGCAGAACCTGGGTGTTGGCCAGCGGCACTTCCGCTTGGCTAAAACCGACGCAGCCGGACTCGGTGAGCTGCACCATCTCGGTCAGTGCGTCGCCTTGCAGCCCGCGCGTGAGTGCCCCGAGTGGGAAGACACGCGATTGGTGCAGTTTTTCAGCGCGGAATTTCAGCATTTCAACTAAACCCGGCTCGTCCAACACCGGGTCCGTATCAGGCGGACACACCAGGCCGGTAACGCCGCCCGCCACCGCTGCGGCCAGCTCGCTTTCCAGCATGCCTTCATGCTCGTAGCCTGGCTCCCGCAGGCGGGCTGACAAGTCCATCAGGCCGGGCGCGACAATACAACCCGTCGCATCAATCACCTTGCTCGCTATAAAATCAGGAGCGGCATGCCCAATTGAAACAACGCGCCCCGTGGCAATGGCGACATCGCACACCGCGTCAAATTTAGACACAGGATCCATCACTCGGCCGTTTTTAATGAGTATTTTCACGCTGCGTTCCGATCGGCCAAAGCGGAGCCTACAGACCCCGCCACAATGCTCATCACCGCCATGCGCACCGCAATCCCAAAAGTGACCTGCGGCAAGATAACGCTCTGCGCACCATCGACCACTGCCGAGTCAATTTCCACCCCTCGGTTGATTGGCCCCGGGTGCATGACGATGGCGTCCGGTTTGGCGAGTTTTAATTTCTCGGGCGTGAGGCCAAAGTTTTTGAAAAACTCTTGACTGCTGGGTAGCAGCGCACCCGACATGCGTTCGTTTTGCAGCCGCAGCATGATGATGACGTCTGCACCTTTGATGCCTTCTTCAAGTGTGTTGCAGACCCGCACACCCATTTGCGCCATGTCGCTCGGCACCAGGGTTTTGGGGCCGACCACGCGCACCTCGGGGCAGCCCAAAGTGGTCAACGCATGAATGTCAGAACGTGCAACCCTTGAATGCAGCACATCGCCGACGATGGCCACTGTCAGGTTGGTGAAGTCTTTTTTGTAGTGCCGGATGGTGTACATGTCCAGCAGGCCTTGCGTGGGGTGGGCGTGCCTGCCATCGCCGGCGTTGATGACGTGCACATGCGGTGCCACGTGCTGGGCGATCAAATATGGCGCGCCCGACTCGCTGTGCCGCACCACAAAAATATCCGCCGCCATGGCGCTTAAGTTGGCGATGGTGTCTAACAGCGATTCGCCCTTGGTGGCTGAAGAACGGGCAATGTCCAGCGTGATCACATCAGCCGACAAGCGCGTGGCGGCAATGTCAAAGGTGGTGCGGGTGCGGGTGGAGTTTTCAAAAAACAAATTGAAAACGCTTTTGCCGCGCAGCAGCGGCACTTTTTTGACCTCGCGGTCGCTGACCGACACAAAGTTGGCCGCCGTGTCCAAAATGTGCGTCAACGTGGCTTTGGGCAAGCCTTCGGTTGACAGCAGATGAATCAACTCACCGTTTTTATTGAGCTGCGGGTTACGCTTGTACAGCACAGTGTTCTCCTTGCTGGCTGGTTAAATTATTTTTCTTGCACTTCAAAACTAAAACTGCCGTTGGGCAGGCGTGCCAGCGCCAGGCTTTGCGCAGCGGGCAGGGCCACCCGGGCCATCGCCAGGTCGGGCTGCACTGGCAATTCACGCCCACCCCTGTCAACCAGCACCACCAATTTGACGCTAGCCGGGCGGCCGTAGTCAAACAGCTCGTTGATGACGGCGCGGATGGTGCGGCCGGTGTACAGCACGTCGTCCACCACCACCAGATGCGCACCGTTCACGTCAAACGGCAACTGCGTTTGGCTGCTACTGGCCAGGCCGCGTTTGGCAAAGTCATCGCGGTGCATGGCGGACGACAGCGTGCCGGGCTTGCCCGGCAGCCCGAGGTCAGCATGCAAACGCTCGGCCAGCCATGCGCCGCCTGAAGCAACGCCCACCAAATACGTTGGCTGGGCTTGGCTGGCCGCGTAACTCGCCAATAAGGGCCGCATGGCGCTGAGCAAATCGCTGTAAAGCGCCTCAGCATTCAAACTCAAGCCGGTCATGAAAGAGTCCTTAAAAACTGCTCAAGAATAATGCAAGCCGATGTAGCGTCGTCGTCTTTCGCGCCGCCAGAACCCAGCGATTTAGCCTCGGTCGTGCTGTAGCGCTCATCTACTTCAAAAACCGGCAACGCAAACACGCCGCGCAATTGCCGCGCAAACTTTTGGGCTCGCACCGTATTTTCGTGCGACGCACCATCGGGGTAAAAAGGCACGCCGACTACCAGCGCATCGGGCTGCCAATCTTCAATGCGCTGGCGCACCTCGCTTAACCGGTTTGCGGCGGTGGCCGCAATAGTGCGCTGGGGCGTTGCGGTGCGTGTGAGGCGATTGCCGGTGGCCACCCCGCAACGTTTCGTGCCAAAGTCGAACGCCAAAAAAGTTTGCAGTT
>JAYWFR010000171.1:0-9825 GCA_043778695.1 Polaromonas sp.
CCGGGTTGAATGTATGGGCCTGGCAGCAAAATGCCCAGCTGGACACAACGCGCGCGGCTATCCAAAGCAGCTTGATGCAAACTTTCCCGAGCGTCAAAGTGGTGGTCGACGCGCCGCTGCAAATGCAGCGTGAAGTTAATTTACTACGTCAAGCCAGCGGCGCCATCACCGGCAGCGATCTGGAGGCCATGCTGGCCGCGCTGGCCGCCGCAGCACCTGCTAGCATTCTCAAAAATATAGAGTTTTCTGCTGGTGAGCTGCGTGTTAAAGGCGTGGCGGACAGCCCGCAAGACGGCCAGAGCCCTGCGGTGTTGCTTAAAGCCAAAGGCTACATCGGCCAGCTTGATGGCGACACTTATGTTGTTAAACCCAGCGATAAGGCGGCTTTTTAAATGGCCGCCACGCCCGCGTCATCTGCAGAGTTCCAGCGTTCGCCCATGAGTGCCCAGCAGAACTTTTGGCAAACGGCATCGTATCGATGGCAAACGCTTGCCCCGCGTGAGAAAACTTTGCTAGGTGCAGCGCTGGCCGTGGTGGCGGCTGCGCTGCTGTGGTGGGTGGCTATTGCACCGGCTTTGAATGTCTTGAAAACAGTGCAAACCCAGCGCGTTGCGCTCGGTGCGCAGCTTCAGCAAATGCAAAACTTGCAGGCCCAAGCCAAAGCGCTGCAAGCCCTGCCCAAAATCAAAAACGCTGATGCTGCCCGGGCGCTTGAGTCGCTTGTCCGCCAACGGTTGGGTGCCACGGCTCAGTTGCAGGTGGTCGGCAGTCAGGCCACATTGAGCTTGACCAACGTTCGCGCCGACGCGCTGGCGCAGTTTTTGGGCCAAGCCCGTGCGCAAGCCAACGCCTTGCCGTCACAGGCGCGCTTACGCCGCAGCGCTAGCCCGGAGGCGTGGGACGGCACGCTGGTGCTATTGCTGCCCGCGGAGTAGGCGTTTTTTAATCAATCACGACCTTCAGTCATTCACGCCTTTTAGTCATTCACATCTTCTAGTCATTCACGTCCTTTACTCCTACCCGTTTGCCCATGCCTTTCCAGCCCCGCTCAAGCCGCCATGTTGCAGCCCCACCGCCTTGGGGCTGGGCGGTGCTGGGAGCTGCTTTGGGGTTGCTGGTTGCGCTGGTTTTTTTTGCGCCCGCCGCTTGGCTGGGCGCTGCCTTACCAGCGCTGTCGCAGGGCAGGCTGCTGCTGCAAGACGCACGCGGCACGGTGTGGACGGGTTCTGGCCGATTGCTGCTAACAGGCGGCAGCGGCAGCCGCGACATGTCAGCCTTGCCTGGGCGACTGGACTGGCGGCTGCGGCCAAACTGGGCGGGTTTGACGCTGGCTTTGAACGCGGCTTGCTGCACGCCCGCGCCGTTGCTGGGTCGGGTGCGCGTTGGCTGGCAAACCCAGGAGCTTCAGCTTGACGATGCGGTGTCGCAGTTGCCAGCGGCGCTGTTGGTGGGACTGGGAACGCCGTTTAACACCATACAAGCTGAAGGCAGCTTGCGCCTGAGCACCCAGCAGCTGGTGCTCAAGCGCTTCGACGGCCGCCTGGCTTTTACTGGCGCGGCTCAGTTGCAGGCTCTAGACATTTCATCGCGTTTGTCAACCGTCGCCCCCATGGGCAGCTACCAGCTGGTGCTCAGCGGTGGCCCCGCGCCTAGCCTGGCGCTCAGCACGCTGTCAGGCGCTTTAAAGCTCAGCGGCACTGGCAATTGGGTCGGTGCGCGGCTGCGCTTTAACGGGATGGCAGCCGTTGAGCCAGAGCTGTTGGGCGCGTTTACCAATTTGTTAAATATCATTGGCCGCAGGCAGGGCTCACAATCCATCATCACCCTAGGCTAATCAGCATGGCACATCATCTCTTCCTGACCCCACCGGCCACCCAGGCCATCTCGCTATGACACAAGCAGCCAGAATGTATAAATTAAAAGCTATTGTTTTAATAGCTGCTTGCGCACAGTTATCGTTGGCTAGTGGCCTATTGCATGCTCAAAACACCCTACCGGCAGGAGTTCCGGGGTCGGTCTCTGTGACTGCACCCCTCGCTACCCCGCTAACTACCCCATTGAGTGCCCCATTCAGTGCGCCAGTCAATCCACCCGCCAGCGCTGTAGCGCCAACCATCACCGCCACCGGAGGCGGCAGTGCCACCCAGTCCCGTCCAGGCGGTCCGGTCAGCCTGAACTTTGCCGCCGCAGAAATCGAGGCCGTGGCGCGCACCATGGCGGTCATTTCTAACCGCAATGTGGTGGTGGACCCGCGCGTCAAAGGCATGATGTCGCTCGTCACCACGTCGCCGGTCACGCCAGCGCAAGCACTCAGGCTGTTCTCGTTGCAATTGCGCACCCAGGGCTTTGCGCTGGTTGAGTCTGCGGGGCTGTACCTGGTGGTGCCCGAGGCCGACGCTAAATTGCAAAGCGGTGCCGTGTCAACGGGGCCGGTAAAAAACGCCAGCGGCCAAATCGTCACGCAAATCTTCAGGCTCAACCACGAGACCGCCAACAACTTGGTGCCGGTGCTGCGGCCCCTGATCAGCCCCAACAACACCATCAACGTCAACCCCGGCAACAACTCGCTCATCATCACCGACTACGCCGACAACTTGCAGCGAATTGGCACCATCATCGCGTCGCTTGATGTGGCCAACGCCACGGGTGTGGAAATCATTCGCCTGCAGCACGCCATTGCCACCGACATGGCGCCGCTGGTCAACCGTTTGATTGAATCGTCTGCTGGGGCAGGGGCAGCTGCTGGCCAAGCCGACACGTCTACCAAAACCACGCTGCTGGCCGAACCGCGCAGCAATTCGCTGATCTTGCGCGCGGCCAACCCGGCGCGGCTGGCGCTGGTTAGAACGCTGGTTGAAAAGCTCGACCAAGGCGCCTTCAATCCGCCTGCCAGCGGCGTTAAAGACTCGATAGGCGGCAATATTTATGTGGTCTACCTTAAAAACGCTGACGCCACCAAGCTGGCGGTAACGCTTCGCGCGGCGCTGGCAGCGAACAACAGCGGTACGGCCGGCGTCAGTGTCGGTGTGCCGACCAGCTCGCCAGCTGTGGCTGGCGCGGGTAGCGCTGCAACGGCGGCTTTGGCTGGCAGCGCCCAGCCGTCTACCGGCGGACAAATTCAAGCCGACCCCGCCACCAACTCCCTCATCATCACCGCGCCTGAGCCGGTGTACCGCCAGCTGCGCTCGGTGATTGACAAGCTCGATGCGCGGCGCGCCCAGGTGTTTGTAGAAAGCCTGATTGCCGAAGTCAACGCCGACAAGGCCGCTGAGTTTGGCATTCAGTTCCAAGGTGCCCTCGGCCAAAAAGGCGACGGCGCGATTGGCCTGTTGGGGACCAACTTCAACATTGGCGGGGCCAACATCATCAGCCTGGCCACGCAGGCTGCAAAAGGCGGCACATTGCCATCATCCGGCGGTAATTTTGGCATTGCCAATCGGCAAAACAACGGCGTGTACGTGTTGGGGTTTTTAGCGCGGGCTTTAGAGTCCAGCGGTGAAGGCAATGTGCTGTCAACGCCCAATTTGCTGACGCTTGACAATGAAGAGGCGCGCATTGTGGTGGGCCGCAATGTGCCGTTTGTGACCGGCCAGTTCACCAGCAACAATTCCAACTCCGGCTCGGTCAACCCGTTTCAAACCATTGAACGCAAAGACGTGGGTTTAACGCTACGCGTCAAGCCGCAAATCAGTGAAGACGGCAGCGTCAAGCTAACCGTGTTTCAGGAGGTCAGCAGCGTGGACCCAGCCACCGTTAACTCACCCAACGGCCCGACCACCAACAAGCGTTCAATTGAATCGAACGTGGTGGTGGAAGACGGCGCCATTGTGGTGCTGGGCGGTTTGCTAACTGATGAGTATTCGGGCGGTCAAGAAAAAATACCGTTCTTGGGTGATGTACCTTTGTTCGGGAATCTGTTCAAGGGCCAGGCACGCACCCGCAAAAAGTCTAACCTGATGGTGTTTTTGCGACCGGTGGTGGTGCGCGACGCGTCTTCGACCGAGCGCTTGTCACAAGACCGTTATGACTTCATGCGCAGCGCCCAGCAAGACGGCCAGCCCCTGCCCAACGTTTTGGTGCCTATCAACCAAGCGCCGGTGTTGCCTGCGCTGCCGGTGTCAAAACGAGAGACGATTTTGCCCAACGCCGTGCCGACGCCGCCGCCCCCGACGTCACCGCCCCCGACGTCACCGCTCCCGACGCCTATTGCGCCCACGGCCAAATAAAGCGCTAGCCCATGGCCGTCCGTTACCCCTTACCTTACGCTTTTGCGCGCATCCAGGCCCTGCTGCTGGAAGACAGCGGCAGCACCCGCACGCTGTGGCACAGCGCTAGCCCGAATGCCAATGCGCTGGGCGAAGTGATGCGCAAGTATTCCGCCAGCGGTAGCCCCCTGGCCTTGCAAACCCTTGACAGCGCAGCCCTGGCGCAGCGCATCAGCGCAGCGTATGCCGAGGGCGAGTCCAGCGCAGCAGCGGTGGTTAGCGAGGTTGAGTCGGATGCCGACTTGTCCCGCATCATGCAAGAGCTACCGGCGATTGCCGACTTGCTGGATGCGTCTGACGACGCGCCCATTATTCGAATGCTAAACGCGCTGCTGACGCAAGCCGCACGAGACGGCGCGAGTGATATTCACATTGAGCCGTATGAGCGCCACTCCAGTGTGCGCTTTCGGGTTGACGGCACGCTGCGCGAGGTGGTGCAGCCAAACCGTGCGCTACACGCGGCATTGATTTCACGGTTAAAAATCATGGCCGACCTGGACATTTCAGAAAAGCGCATGCCGCAAGACGGCCGCATTAGCCTGCGCATTGGCACCCGGGCGGTCGACGTGCGCGTCAGCACACTGCCCAGCGCCCACGGCGAACGCGCGGTGCTGCGCCTGCTCGACAAAAGCGGCGGCAACCTAAGTCTGCAAGCCGTGGGTATGCAGGGCGACGTGCTGGCCCGGTTGGCGCAATTAATTGCCCAGCCGCACGGCATTATTTTGGTCACTGGGCCCACAGGCTCTGGCAAAACCACCACGCTGTATGCGGCGCTTCAACGCCTTGATGCCAGCGCCAGCAACATCATGACGGTGGAAGACCCGATTGAATACGAGCTGCCCGGCATTGGCCAAACCCAGGTCAACCCAAAGATTGACCTGACCTTTGCCAAGGCACTGCGAGCGATTTTGCGGCAAGACCCAGACGCCATCATGATTGGCGAAATCCGGGATTTTGAAACCGCCCAAATCGCCATTCAAGCGTCACTCACTGGCCACTTGGTGCTGGCCACGCTGCACACCAACGACGCCGCCAGCGCCGTCACGCGCCTGACCGACATGGGGGTGGAGCCGTTCTTGCTCAGCTCGTCACTGCTGGGTGTGCTGGCGCAGCGCTTGGTGCGCAAGCTGTGTAAATCATGTGGTGGTGTTGGTTGCGCAGAATGCGGCCACACCGGCTACCAGGGCCGCACCGGCGTTTTTGAGTTGATGGTGGCGGGCGATGCGATACGCGCTCAAATTCACAACCGCGCCGCTGAAGCTGATATTCGCACTGCCGCATTGGCCGACGGCATGACGCTAATGCGGGAAGACGGCGAGCGCCTGGTGGCCAGCGGCATCACGTCACGTGAAGAGCTGCTGCGCGTGACCCGCGACTAAACGCTCGACTAAACGCGCGACTGAACTTTTCTCTCTAGCAGCGCCCATGCCCGCCTACCAATTTGAAGCCATGCAGGCCAATGGCAAAGTTAGCAAAGGCGTGCTGGAGGCCGACACCGCCAAAGCCGCCCGCGCTGCCCTGCGCTTGCAGGCATTGGTGCCGCTAACCGTCACCGTACTCAGTGGGTCAGACGGCGACGCAGGCAACCAGTCCCTGCTGCAAATGAACCTGTTTGGTGGCCACGTCTTTAACGCCACCCGCCTGGCCATCTGGACGCGCCAGCTGGCCGGCTTGGTCACCGCTGGCTTGCCGCTTGAACGCGCGTTGACAGCCCTGGCCGACGAGGCCGAAGACGACAAGCAGCGCAACCTGGTGGCCGCGCTGCGCGCCGAGGTCAATGCCGGCAGCAGCTTTGCCAGAGCCCTGGGCCAGCAGCCGCGCGAGTTCAGCAGCATTTACCAGGCGGTGGTGGGCGCAGGCGAGCAAAGCGGAAATTTGGCCGCCGTGCTGGAGCGCTTGGCCGATGATTTGGAAGAGCGCTTGGCGCTCAAGTCAAAGCTCATCGCGGCCGTGCTGTACCCCGCCATCGTCACGCTGGTGGCAATTGTGATTGTCATGTTTCTGGTCGGTTACGTGGTGCCGCAGGTGGCCAGTGTGTTCGCCGGTACCAAACGTGCGCTGCCGTTTTTAACCGTAGCCATGCTGGCCATCAGTGATGTGGTTCGCAGCTACGGTGTGTATGTGGCAATTGCTCTTATTTTAGGAGCTGCTAGCGCACGTATTGCCTTGCGTAGAGACTCTTTTCGTGAGAAATTTGATGCCTCAGTGCTGACCACACCGCTGGTTGGCCGGCTGGTGCGTGACTACAACGCCGCACGCTTTGTTGGCACGCTGGCCATGTTGTCCAGCTCCGGCGTGCCCATTTTAAAAGCGGTGCAAGCCGCAGCCGAAACGCTGGCCAACCGCGCCATGCGGGCTGATGCGCTTGACGCGTTGGTGCTGGTTCGCGAAGGCGCGCCGCTGGCGTCTGCCTTGGCACAAAAAAAACGCTTCCCCGGCCTGGTCAGCATGTTTGCCCGGCTAGGCGAGCAAACCGGGCAGCTGCCTGTCATGCTGCAACGCGCAGCGGTTCAGCTGTCCAACGAAGTACAGCGCCGCGCCATGACACTGGCCACGCTGCTAGAACCGCTGCTGATTGTCGGCATGGGCCTGGTCGTCATGCTGATCGTGCTGGCGGTGCTGCTGCCGATCATTCAGTTGAACCAGTTTGTGAAGTAAAAGTGCTGCTAGCGCTTTAAATTTATGCGTGTGCTGCTACTAAATAGATAGTAAATCTAACTCTGCGCCAGCAGCACCACCAGCGCCCCAGCCCCGCCATGTGCAGGCCGGGCCTGCACAAAAGCCAGCACTTCTTGTTTTTGAATCAACCAGCTTTGCACCTTGCCTTTGAGCACTGGCGTTTTGCCCGGCGAGCCCAGGCCTTTGCCGTGCACCACGCGCACGCAGCGCCACCCCATGCGCGAGGCGTCTTTGACGAAATCAACCAGTGCTTGCCTCGCGTCTTCACGCCGCAGGCCGTGCAGGTCGACTTGGCCCTGAATGCTCCAGCCACCTTTGCGTAGCTTGCGCGTCACGTCCGTGCCGATGCCGGGGCGGCGAAAGCTCAAGGCGTCGTCGGTGTCTAGCAACGTTTCCACGTCAAATTCGTCTGACAGGGCCTCTTGCATGACGGCCTGCTCGTCTAGCTGGTGCTGCACGGCAACCGGTGCGGCGGGTGTCCGCGCCAAGCTGGCTCGCTCGCCGGGGCGGTGCTTGGCAGGCAGCGGTTTGACAATGCCGACGGCCGTTGCAAAAAATTCTTGTTCAGCCTTGGCTTTGGCAAGCGCCACCTTGCGGGCAACCTCCAATTCTTTGGCTTTTTTGACGCGCGCCTGCATCTCGGCTTTGATGGACTTCAGGCCTTTTAAATCCTTGATGGCCAGGGCTTTCATGGCTACATCAGCCCCAGCTCAGCCATCGACACACTGCTTGTGGCGGTCACAATAAAGTGGTCTAACACCCGCACGTCAACCAGGCCCAAGGCGGCCTTTAGCGTTTGGGTGATGGCTTCGTCGGCGCGTGAGGCTTGGGCTGTACCGCTGGGGTGGTTGTGGGCAAACACCACGTTGGCGGCGTTCAGGCCCAAGGCGCGTACCACCACCTCGCGCGGGTACACGCTGGTTTGCGTCAACGTGCCTCTGAACATTTCTTCCAGCACGATCAGGCGGTGGGCCGTGTCTAAAAACATGACGGCAAAAATCTCGTGGTCGCGGCCGCCGAGCTGCAACTGCAAATAGTCGCGTATGGCTTGCGGGTCGCTGAACACGGTTTTTTGTTGTAGCTGGCTGGCTAAAGCGCGTCGCGCCAGTTCTAGCACCGCCACAATTTCGGCTCGCTTGGCAGGCCCCAAACCTTTTATCTTTTTAAGCGCTTCTGCGGGCGTGTTCAGCAGCCCGGACACACCACCAAACGTGCTGATTAACTCCTGGCCCATTTGCAGCGCGTTTTTGCCCGGCAAACCTGTACGCAACAGCAATGCCAGCAGCTCGGCATCGCTCAGCGCGCCGGGGCCGCGAGCGAGTAGCTTTTCGCGCGGGCGGGCATCGAGGGGCAGGTCTTTGAGGAGCATGATTTGGCGAGTTTGCTAACTTTCTACAATACAGCCAGTTTACAAACATCTTCTAACCCTGAGATCTCGCCTGAGAGTTTTATGTCCGTTCTTGAATCCATCCCGCCCGCCGTTATTGAAGCATCATCGTTTCTAACCCTTCATTACCGCATGGCTGGGCCTGATGGGGTGAACATCATCAACACCTTTGGCGGTAAACCAGCCACGCTAAGCTTGGGTACTGGCCAGTTGTCGCCTGCCATCGAGCAGCGCCTGGTAGGCCTGAGCGAGGGCACCCACACCACGTTTGAACTACTCGCTGGCGCAGCTTTTGGTGAGCGCAACGCCGATTTAATTCAGTGGGTAGCGCGCAAGCTGCTCAATGAGCTGGGTGACCCCGACGAGGCTTACAAGGTGGGCGACGTGGTGCAGTTCCCTACGCCCGACGGGGCCGGACAGTATGCGGGCAGTGTGGTACAGCTCAAAACACCAGACGATGGCTCGGCGGGAGCGGTGCAGTTTGACTTTAATCACCCGCTGGCTGGGCAGCCCGTGACTTTTGAAGTTCAAGTAATAGGCGTCTTATGACAACTTTGCCTCAAGAAATTCTGCTCGCCGAACCACGCGGCTTTTGCGCAGGCGTTGACCGCGCGATTGAAATCGTTGAACGCGCTTTGGCCAAATTTGGCGCGCCAATCTACGTTCGCCATGAGATTGTTCACAACACCTATGTTGTCAACGATTTGAAAGACAAAGGTGCGATTTTTATCGAGGAACTAAGCGATGTACCGCCCGGCGCCACGCTGGTGTTCAGCGCGCATGGCGTGAGCAAAGCGATTCAGCTAGAAGCCGAGCGACGCGGTTTTCAAATATTCGACGCCACCTGCCCGCTGGTGACCAAAGTGCATGTTGAAGTCGCCAAGCTGAGCAAAGAGGGTTACGAGTTCATCATGATTGGCCACAAGGGCCATCCCGAGGTGGAAGGCACGATGGGCCAGCTTGACAGCGGCATTCATTTGGTAGAAGACGTTGAAGACGTGGCGCGCATTGCACCAAGGCAAACTACTCTGCTGGCAGTCGTCACGCAAACCACGCTTAGCGTTGACGATGCGGCCGAGATCACCGCCGCTGTCAAAGCACGCTTTCCTGCGGTGCGCAGCCCGAAGATGCAAGACATTTGCTACGCCACTCAAAACCGGCAAGACGCTGTGAAGGTGCTGAGCTCGCAGGTCGACATCGTGATTGTGGTGGGCAGCCCCACCAGCTCAAACAGCAACCGCTTGCGTGAGCTGGCTGCCAAGCTGGGCACCGAGGCATACATGGTCGATGACGCCAGCGAGCTGCAAGAAAGCTGGTTTGAGGGCATGGCAACGGTCGGTTTGACGGCTGGCGCGTCGGCCCCTGAAGTGCTGGTCAAGCAAGTGATAGACCGTATCAAGGCTCTGGGGGCCGTGTCGATTCGCAAGATGGACGGAATTGAAGAGACCATCAAGTTCCCGTTGCCCAAAGGGCTGAAGCTGGATGCGCTGGGCG
>JAYWFR010000172.1:0-4164 GCA_043778695.1 Polaromonas sp.
GCGCAGCACTACCACGCGCGTGGGCAAGCCCTTGGCGCGCGCGGTGCGGATGAAGTTGCTGTGCATCACCTCAATCAGGCTGCCACGCATCACACGGCCGATCGTGGCCACGTTGATGAACGTCAGCAACGCCACCGGTAGCACCATAAAGCGCAGCTGAAAACTGTCCCAACCGCCCGCTGGCAGCCACTTAAGCCAGATCGCAAACACCATGATCAGCACCGGCCCAATGACGAAGCTGGGGAAGGCACTGCCAATATTGCCGATCAGCATCACACCGTGGTCCACCACGCTGTTTTGCCGCAGCGCCGCCACAATGCCCAGGCCGACGCCAATCACCAGTGAAATAAGCATCGAGCCACCGCCGATCGCCAAAGACACCGGCATGGCATTGGCCACCAGATCATTCACCGACCAGTCGGCATAGCGAAACGAGGCACCCAGGTCGCCCTGCAACAGGCTTTTGAGGTACAGCAAATATTGCTGCCACAGCGGCAAATCCAGGTGGTACTTGGCCTGCAAGTTGGCCAGCACGGCCGCCGACACTTTGCGCTCGCCATCAAACGGCCCGCCTGGCGTGGCGTGCAGCATGAGGTAGCAGACGGTGATGACCACCAGCAGCGTCGGCAGCGTCGCCAGGGCGCGGCGCAGGGTGTACGACCACATGGCTAAAACCTTTGACCGTGAAATGCGGGGCGAACCGTTGCCGCGAGCTGAATGTTGGCCGTGATTGTTGCCCCCGGCATGCCCGCACCGTAAACACAGGCTTTTTTCCTAGGCCCGGTGCGGGTTTGGCAGCGTTTGCGCTGGAGGGTTTGCATGGGTGGGGAAGAAATTTTCCAGAGGCACATTCTGCCCTACGCGCGCAGGCACTTATGAGCCCACCGACGCGGGTACGCGTCAGGATACCCCTATTGGGGTTATTTGACTGTTTTCAGAGGTATTTTAGTATCAAATAGTCCTCTAGCCCTCGTGTAATATGCACAAGTAGCTATTAACTACATAGCACTTACTTTGACACTCTTAGCCGCTGGCTATTCAGCGCGGCGCATACCCGGCGTGCGCCAGCTCTTGGGGATGGCTGCGCCCGCGCTGAGCATGGCATGGTGTCGTGCCTAAACCGTACAGCATTCCTACAATACCGTACTACACCGCTCAGCATTCCTACAATGTTCGTGCCGACGCAAAGTTGAGTCGCCTTCAGCAGTTATGCCGACGACCCAGTGAGCCCGGCAACCGACCATCAAACCCGCATGCCCATGACGTCTTGGCCTTAGTCAGGTGGCTCAGTCACAAATTGGCAGAGTGGCTCAACTCCGCATCCGCGACAACATGCAATGAGTAAAGCAGCTTCAAGCACCCCAGCCCATCCACTTGTGCCGCGCATTGAGGGGCGTATCCAAGTGATACGCGGCCTGCGGGTGATCATAGATGCCGACCTGGCCACGCTGTACGGGGTGCCTACCAAAGTGCTTAACCAGGCCGTCAAGCGCAATGCGGCGCGGTTTCCGCCGGACTTCATGTTCCAGCTTGATGCGCCAGAGAAGGCCGAGGTGGTCACAAACTGTGACCACCTCAGTAAGTTGAAGTTTTCCAGGGCGCTGCCGTTTGCGTTCACCGAATACGGTGCGGTGGCGCTGGCCAATGTGCTGGCTTCCGCCCAGGCGGTGGAGATGGGGATTTATGTGGTGCGCGCCTTTGTGCAGTTGCGCCAGGCAAGCAGCGTGCATGCGGATCTGGCCAAGCGGCTCACCGAGCTGGAACTATCCACCGAGCGGCTGGAGTTGTCCCACGATACCTTTAGCCGCAACACGCGCAATCAACTGCGCCAGGTGTTTGAGGCGCTGCGGGAGTTGGCCGATAAGGTGACGCCGCCCGAGCCAACACAGCCCAAGCGCTCTATCGGGTTTTTGCCGCTGGACAACAACAAGCCCAAGGCAATTACTAAAGCGGTAAAGGCGATCAAGGTGAGGCCGCGCAAGGGGACGTAACGCCACACCACCAGCGGCTAAACAAGCAAGCCACTCGAAACCCCACAGCTTTAGCGGCTATGGGGTTGTGGGTGGCTTTTTTTAAAAGATTAAGACAAGACCCAGTTAGAGCCCATGCAGACTACGCTACGGAATAGTCGCATCGGTTCGACTAAAGCGCGTTTCTCTTTTACGGACATTGTCGAGACCGATAAACACATCTTTCTCAAAGGACTTGACCGCGTAAGTCGCATATCCGAATTGAGCATTTGTGAGTGATTGACCGTTCAGGCTGGTGTATTTTCTTTTGAAGTTAACGCCATCAAAAGACCATTCACCTGCATGTGTTTCCTGCTTGGTTGATCCGCTGGCATCTAAGACTTTTTCTAGCTCAAGGAACTGGCCGTTTTGATCAAGTGTGACGATGCTCCGAATTTGATTTCCATCGGCGGATAGCTCCTCCAACCATCTTCCAACTAACCGCTGTCGAATATCGTCAGCAGGTTTTAGAGACGAGTCATCACAAGACGCAATCAGGGCTGCGCTACCAATCCATAAAAGCAATTTTCGGCGATGCATATCAACCAGCGAATATGCAAACAGCGGGTTGAATTGCAGTCAATTTATGCAGGCTCTTGTTCAAGATAAAAACCAAACTGCAAGTCCACTTTGTGCAGAGCAAGCACGCCAGCAATTTCAGCAGTAACGATTGGCCCGCCGCCCGTACCGTTGCCCTCCCAATAAAACTGCAGCCAGCATTGGTAGCCCGCGTCCTCTAGTTTTGAAAGCAAGAAACCCGGCTGCACCCGATCAAGTACCCAGGCAAGGTGCTTCATCACATCGAACCCTTCAACGTAGCCATCAGAGCTAAATGACCAGTGATATCTGGGAGGTGCAGTATGAGTTGCACCTTTTTTACGCAACCGAATAAAACTTGCAAGACGCTCTGGCGACTCGTTATCCACAAATAGCAGATCTATCTTTTTACGCTTCTTTAAAAATCCAGAGGGTAGCGCACCATGGACATCAGAACGGACATGGAGCGAACAGAAATCAGTCATGCGGCCGCACTACTCATTGCCGCCACGGCCACCTGAACGACCGTTGCCTCTCATCAATTCATTGATGTTTGGTTTCCCACCTCTGGTTTTACCGCCGCGCCCACTATCGCGATTTTTGCACTGCTCGTACTCTTTTTGATAATCCTTTGCCAATTCAGAATTCGGGATATCAAAAGGCTTCTTCGGATTGAATCCTGATTGGCTTTTGTCGAACGGGCCGTAATCACGTTTGTTTTGCTCCCACCACTTCCAAAATCCAGGGTCATTTATTCCGAACTGCTTATCCCCAGGCGCAAGACCCAGTGGATCTATAAACATCAACGGCGAATTTTCTACGTATGCGTATGTATTAAGTCCTCCCGCCAGCCCAATCGGATCCCTCTGCGTGTACCTGCCTTGGCTAGGTTGGTAAGTCCTGAAGTAGTTGTAAAACAACCCAGTCTCCTCATCCGCCATCTGCCCCGGGAATCTGAGGTCAAGTGCTGCAACCGGGGTGTTTGTAGCCAAGAGCACAGGCTGATTCGTAAACGCCCCGGTCGCACTGGTGGTCGGTTTAAGAATTCCCGTCGGCTTGTTATTGCCAAACGCACTGTAAGGCCACTGCCACACCGGTTTGTTGAGGCTGTCGGTCATCAGTCTGGGCGTGCTCAAATGGTCAGAGTGAATCGCAAAGAACTTGCTGTTCCTGAACATGCCCACTGGCACTGCACCGCCGTCTTCAGTCGGCAGCCAGATGTATTCCGTACGGCCTGTACCACTGGCAGAGCCGTTGTCGTATTCGCCAAGCACCGCCCAGCTCGGTAATTGCCCGTCAGCATACATGTATGCGCTACCCAGGCTCGCATCAACCTGCGCCTGCGCATACAGCCAGCCGAAGTTGGTTTTAAGCCAATTGATGAAAGGCGCGCCAAGCTCGGTTGCGCTGGGCAGGTATTGGTCGGGCTTGGGTTCGCTTTTAAAGACCTGCTGGCCCGCTGCGTTGGTGAGGTATTTGATGGAGGCGGCTTCACCGTCTTTCAGGATTTGCACCTTTGCCAGGCGGTTGGAGGCATCGTATTCAAAGCTTCTGAGGCCATCACTCGTCAGGTTGCCATTGGCATCTAGCGCGTAGTTGATGGTGCTGTTGGTGGTGG
>JAYWFR010000173.1:0-4153 GCA_043778695.1 Polaromonas sp.
ACCGTCACGACCGAGATCAACCTGCACGCCCCCGCCCTGCTGCCCGATGACTACTGCGGCGATGTGCATTTGCGATTGAGCTTTTACAAAAAACTGGCCACCGCCAAAAATACCGATCAAATCGATGCGCTGCTGGAAGAAATCGTTGACCGCTTCGGCAAACTCCCGCCGCAAGGCCAAACGCTGATTGACGTGCACCGCCTGCGGGTGATTGCCAAGCCCTACGGCGTGGTCAAGGTTGATGCTGCGCCCGGCGTGATCAACATCACCTTTAAGAAAGACCCACCAATTGATTCCATGGCCATCATGCATTTGATTCAAAAAAACCGGCACATCAAGCTGGCGGGCAATGACAAACTGCGCGTTGAAAAGGAGCTACCCGAGGCCAAGGACCGGGCGCAAATGGTGCGTGATGTGCTGCGCAGTTTGGGGCAGCCGACGACCGGCAAAACTGCAACCGTTTCAACGGTGGAATAACCTGAAAAGAGCCGGGCTTTGCTCGTACACACGTCGTAAAATTCAGTCGTGTTTAACAACCTTTTTTGACAAGGAATTCACCATGCCCCCACACCACATAAATCGCCGCACCGCTCTGCAAACTGCCGCCGCTCTATGCGCAGTCGGCATTACTGTTCCCACCCTAGCCCAGGCCAAATACCCCGACCAGCCGGTCAAGATCATCGTTGCTTTACCTGCGGGCGGCGGCGTCGACATGATTGCGCGCAATTTAGCGCAAAGGCTGACTGCTGATTTGGGACAACCCTTTGTGGTGGACAACCGTGCTGGCGGCTCCGGTCAAATCGGCATGCCAGCGGTGGCCAAGGCCGCCCCAGATGGCTACACGCTGACGATTTCGCCAGCTTCGTTCCTCACGACCAACAAAAGCATATTCAAAAGCCTGCCCTATGACCCAGAAACAGACTTTACCCCGGTCACGCGCCTGGTCAACCAGGCCATGATTCTGGTGGTCAAGGACAAGCAGAAGTACCCGACCTTTGCGGCTTTCCTGGCTGCCGCCAAGGCCAATCCTGGCAAATTGACTTACGCATCGTCGGGCGATGGCAGCCCCCAGCATTTGGCAGGCTTGATGTTTGAAACGCGTACGCAAACCAAGCTTTTGCATGTGCCCTACAGAGGCGGCGCGCTGGCGATTAACGACACCATTGCAGGCGTTGTAGACGCAATTTTTGCCGTGATGCCTGAGGCAGTTTCCCACGTGAAGGGGGGGACTCTGTATCCACTGGCAGTGATGACCGCTAGCCGCTCAACCATCCTCCCCCAGGTGCCGACCATGGTCGAGAGCGGTGTCAAAGACCTGGTGCTTCCAACCTGGATCGCCTTGCTGGCTCCCGCCAAAACTCCTAAACCCATCATCGACCAGCTCAACCGGGCGGTGGTCGCTGCTTTTGACGCAGACAATCGGAACAAGCTTGCGGAAATTGGTATGGATACGGCTCCCGCTGGGTCAGAGGATTTACGTGCCTTGATTGCCCGTGACATCAAGCTACATGCCGAGCTGGTCAAGGCCGCTGGGCTGGTACCTCAGTAAACTGAACGGGACGCGCATCCAGTGGAAACAGGAATTCGTAGTTTCAACAGCTTCTGCGGCAACTATTTTTTGCTATTTATTTAGTAGCCGATAGCGCCCGTATTTATTGGGTAAAACACTAAAACGCATGTAAAAAAACCGGCTGTACGCATGACGCACAGCCGGTTTTTTACATGTTGGCGAACTACTTTACGGCCCAACATTTTTGACTGTTGTGCTCACTCCGTTGGTTTTAACGGACGCAATACCGTTGTCTCGGCCACTTGCGGCGGCGTACATCTGACTGGTGCCGATGATCTGTGAGTTAGCGGCTTTGAGATTGAAGTAGGGCCGACCGTCTGATGCTTCTTTCTTTTCGTAGCGCTCGTCAGTACCGCAATTGGTTTGAACTGACGCAATGCCATTTTCAGCAGATGCCTTGCTAGCGTACATCTGGCTGCGCAAAATCACTTCTGCGTTGCCTGCCTTCAGCACAAAACTGACTTTTCCGTTGTCGTTTTCAGAAATTTCGTACCAACCCGCCATGGCAGTCTCCTACGTTGTTAAAGGACTTTGAATAATACCCAAGTCTCGGTTGCCGGGCAAACCCAGCTGATTAATTTATCAACCCCCCGGCTAACGCACACAACAAAAACCATGGCGGGCCAATCGCTTATAGCTTGACGTACTCGTACGCCACCGTGTTGGCATTGATGCCGCGGTCTGGCGGCGCTATCCAGCCAGCCATTTTGCCCGGCTCGGTCACGCGGTGCATCAGGCTGTGGATGAAGGTTTTGTCTGCATCAGTTGGCAGCCACTCGTCTTTTTTCGCCTCAAATTGGGCAGCCGTGATCGGCGTGCCTTGCGGGTCGGTGTGCATACCTGCCCACGCGCCCACGCTGCGGCGAAAGCGGGTCGACGGCAGCGACAGCTCAAAGTTGATGCCTGCGCGTTTCAAACCCATGTTCCACCGCGTCACGCCGACGTTGCAGTCCTTGACGTATTCCAGGCGCGTGACTTCATTCATGCCGACGCGGGTGGCAATCGTTTCCTGCTTCATGCCGCCTTTGCCGTCTGGCACGCAAATCTGCATTTCAGTATCCAGCTCAACGTGGTCGGCAAATTTAGCTTCATCGGGTCGGCCCTTGATGCCGTTGGCAAACGCGTTGGCAGCGTTGCTTGATGATTCTGAGCCGAACAAGTCGAGTGACGAGGTAAACCAGAAGTTCATGAATTTTTGAATCGTCGGCAAGTCAATCACGCCGGCGTTGCGCAGCGTGGCTTTGTCGCTGGTGTCGAGTTCTTTCATCACCTCAACCGTGCGCTTGATGACCCGGCCAATGCCGGTCTCACCCACAAACATATGGTGTGCTTCTTCGGTCAACATGAAGCGGGTCGTGCGGGCCAGTGGGTCAAAAGCGCTTTCGGCAAAGCTCTTTAACTGAAACTTGCCGTCACGGTCCGTGAAATACGTGAACATGAAAAAGCTGAGCCAGTTGTCCATCGGCTCATTGAACGTGCCCAAAATACGCGGCTTGTCTGCATCGCCGCTGTGGCGCATCAAGAGCTCTTCAGCTTCCTCACGGCCATCACGGCCAAAGTGCGCGTGTAGCAGATACACCATCGCCCACAGGTGGCGGCCTTCTTCAACATTGACCTGAAACAAATTGCGCAGGTCATACAAACTTGGCGCAGTGTGGCCGAGCAGGCGCTGCTGCTCAACAGATGCGGGTTCGGTATCGCCCTGCGTGACGATTAATCGGCGAAAGGTTGAACGGTATTCACCGGGCACTTCTTGCCACACGTCCTGGCCTTTATGATCGCCAAAACCGATCTTGCGGCCTTCTTCTTTGTCAGCCAAAAAGATGCCCCAGCGGTAGTCGGGCATGGGCGTGTAGCCGTAGCTGGCCCAGCCGGATGCATCAACGCCGACGGCGGTGCGCAAATAAACTTCTTTGGCCTTGAAGTCAGACGGCCCCATTTCGTCCCACCAGTTTAAAAACGCCGGTTGCCAATGCTCAAGCGCCCGCTGGAGCTGGCGGTTTTCACCAAGGTGAACGTTGTTGGGGATCAATGCTTGCAGGTCGATATTGCTCATGATTTACTCCAGTAAAAATTAAACACGCTTCCAGTCGAATTTGGCTTTTTTTCCGGTGCCAAATAACTTTAAAGCGCCCTCTTCGCCCACCGCATTGGGGCGAATAAAAATCCAGTTCTGCCAGGCAGACAAGCGGCCAAAAATTCGGGTTTGCATCGTTTCTTTCCCGGGAAAGCGCAGCGATGCTTCCAGGCCGGTCATGGCGTCGGGCGACAAGCTGGCGCGCTCTTCCAGCATGATGCGGATTTCGTCTTCCCAGTCGATGTCGTCAGGGGTCAGCGTGACCAGGCCAAGTGCCAGAGCCTGGTCGGCGCGCAGCGGGCTGTCACCGAGGTTTTGCAACTGATCAATCGTTGCCTCGTCTTCATAGAAGCGGGTTTGCAAACGGGTCAGGTTATTGACAGCGGGAAACCAGCCGAAGTTGGCAGCGCTCAATTGCAGCGCTGGTGCGGCATCGGGCGAGTCGGGCAAGTCCAGCATGTAAATGCGGTCACATGCCAAAGCCAGCTCGTAAAACGTACCGGCAA
>JAYWFR010000174.1:0-23992 GCA_043778695.1 Polaromonas sp.
CTTTCGACGTTCAAATCGAGACCAGGCTGAAACACTGAATTCGGCAAGTAAATCATTAACTTACGACGTTCTGATGTGATGACGTTGGGACACTACTGAAATGCCAGTTGTCTTTGAATGAACTGGTTTCGGAGTTGAAGCGAAAGTACAGCAAGCATTTGACTTGGTCAGATAGCACGCTTAAGAGTGCCTTGCCTTACTTCGTGGCGTGCCCACGTGGCAGACCGGGTGGCTTGGACTGAACTGTGTAGTTGCTAGGCGAGGGCGTTCCACTTTCAGGTGGATTCCTTCCATGTACCTGCCTTGAATGCGTCCAGATCGGACATGAGCCAGAACGTGCCTTTTCCGCGCTGGATCGGTTTGGGAAATTGTCCGTCGGCACGGCGGCGGTATAGGTTTGACTCAGACTCACCTAAGTAGTGGGCCGCAAATGCCATGCGAACAGAAGGGTCGATGCCGCTGGCTCTTTGGGCATTCACCCGCTGAAATTCCTTTTGCAGCCGGGCGAGTTTGGCTTGCTTTTTTGCATCAATAGGCTTGGACTGTGCTGGTATTGCGGCTGAGGGGACAGTTGCTGGAAGTGCGAGTTTGGATGGAGGCGCTGGCGCACGGGGCGAGTTGACTGGAGCATTTGCTGCACTACCGAGAATGGTGCGAACGCTTTTTTTCTGGATGGGCGCTGAGGATGTGAGGGTTTTTTCCACTGTCCCTATGACGCGAAATGTCTCGCCTGTCTCAGTGTGTACAAGATATTTCTTGTGCTCTGATGCTCGCTTGTAGCCTGGTGTGGAGTTGACTGGTACTAGTACGACTTTGGTATGTCCTGGCGCGGGAGCGGAGTAGGCATAAACCGCGCCGTTAATCAGCAGTGTTTTGCCTTCCAGTTTTAAGCGGATGCGACCGGATTCGTTCAGCCCCAAATACAAATATTTTGGGTGCTTTTCTAGCGCAGATTGTGCGGGTGGCTTTTTTAACTGAACGGTACTCATGACCGTTTATACCGTCATTTCGCTAGGTAAATTAACTTGGATTCAGGTGCCAGCAGCAGATCGCCAAAAGCTCGCAGTTGCTCGCAAGTACTCTCATCCAAGCGCAAAATGAAATGTGGATAGAAACGTGTATTGAGGCGTTTCAGAACTGTTGATATTTTATAAATATTGTTAAAAATCAACAGCTTACGATGGTTTTTCTGGCGGAAGCTGTGAGATTCGAACTCACGGAGGACTCGCATCCTCGGCAGTTTTCAAGACTGCTGCATTCAACCGCTCTGCCAAGCTTCCAAGCCCGCTAGTTTAACAGCTTGGAAAAGAGGTTTCACTGCAATTTTTCCCAAATTTGGGTTCGGAAAGCCGGGCCCCAGTAACCGCGTACCTGCATCTTTTTGCCGCCGTCGATCAGCTTGATTTCGACCCGATAGGTCTTGCCAATTTCTGGGTCGAGTATTTCGCCATTGCCCCAGAGGCCTTTGCCTTCGATGTAGACCGCGTGCCTGATAATTTCCATGCCCACCACGGGCTGGCCCTTGCGTTCGTCGGTGCATTTGTCGCAGCGCAGCGCGGGTTCATCTGCGGTTGTGATCAGGTCACGCAGGAGCTTGCCGGTCAGCTCACCGTTGCTCACAGCAATGCGTATTTCAGCGTCGGCCAACCCAGTGTTGTCGTCGAACGATTTCCAGACGCCAACGGGTGAAGGGGCAATGTCGGCGCTGGCGACAGGTGCAAAAGCCATCAGCAATGCCAGAAGGCCCAGGCCGAGTAATTTTTCAAGAAGCAGCGTCATGCGGTCAGCATGCCCTTGCTTTCAATAAACGCCACCACATCGGCCAAGCCTACATTGGTTTTCAAGTTCGTCATGACGAAGGGTTTGAGGCCTTTGGCTGTCGTTCGCATGCGAATGGTGTCTTGTTCCATCACGTTTAAATCTGCACCTACATAGGGCGCCAAGTCGGTTTTGTTGATGACAAACAAGTCGCTTTTCGTGATGCCCGGGCCGCCTTTGCGCGGAATTTTCTCGCCCGCTGCCACGTCAATCACGTAAATCGTCAGGTCGCTCAGTTCGGGGCTGAATGTGGCAGCTAGGTTGTCGCCGCCTGATTCAACAAACACCACATCGGCATTGGGAAACTCCACCAGCATGCGGTCAATCGCTTCCAGGTTGATGGACGCGTCCTCACGTATGGCGGTGTGTGGGCAGCCGCCTGTTTCGACCCCCATGATGCGGTCAGCACGCAGCGCGCCACTGACGGTGAGGATGCGCTGGTCTTCCTTGGTATAGATGTCGTTGGTGATTGCCACCAGGTCGTATTTGGTTTTCATCGCCTTGCACAACATTTCAAGCAGCGTGGTTTTGCCGGAGCCTACCGGCCCGCCGATGCCGACGCGTAGCGGCGGGAGCTTTTTAGTGCGGTTAAGAATGTGATGCATCGGAACTGTCGAGTTCATGATCTGAAGAGCCTTGAGTATTGGGTTTCGTGTTGTGCCGACAGTATCGCCAACATCGGCGAAAAAGCTTGCCGTTCATCATCTGGCAAATCGATGGCAGTTTGTACTGCTGCTGGAATCTGCTGACTAAGGCGGGCCAGAATGCGCTGGCCAGCTGTTTGGCCTAGCGGTACTGATTTGATAGCGGCCTGCACCATATTTTCAGCCCAACCAAAAGCGTAGCTGAGCAAGCAGTCGCGTACCGAAGCTTCTGTTTGAGCCGCGGCCAGTGCGAATGCAATTGGGTAGGTGGGCGGCAACTGCTCGCAGTGGGCAAGCTGCGCTGCAGCTATACCGTGATGGTTGCGCAGCCAGCTGCACAGCGACCGGCCCATTTGCTCGGCTTGCGCACGCAGCTCACTGGTCTCGCGGGTTTGCAGCAGCCAGTCGTTGAGCTGCGTGATGCGGTTCAAGTCGTTGCTGCGCCATGCGGGTATGGCCTGCGCGATGACCGCCAGGTCGCCGCGTACCAAGCTCAGGTGCAACTGGTCGCACAGCCAGCTGACCAGCCAATCATTGGTCGTATCAATTGCTATATTTTCAGGAGCTGCTTGCGCACGTAATATCACGGCTTCAAGCCCGTCTGAGTATGAAAAACCACCTACAGGCAAGGCCGGCGAGGCCAGCCAGATCAGTTGCAGCAGGCTCTGCGCAGGCAGGGTAACAGGCAGCGCGTGGTCAACTGTTTGCACGGTCTGCAAGTCAGTGGTGATGGCCGTGTTCGTGCCCGTGGTTGCAATTCGGCCCATGCACATGGGGCTTTGCGGCAGCAGCGATAGAGATGACTGCTTTTGGCGCTGCGTGCGAATGCCCACCAGCGCTGTATGCCCCGCCTTCGGGCTCAAACGCCTCACTGACCTCATGCACGATCAAATGCATGGCGCGAAGCAAATCGGCCAACACATGGTCAGGCTCAATTTTCAAGTGGTCGGGTCTGAGTTCAATCGGCACATGTCGATTGCCCAGGTGGTAGGCCGCGCGCGTCAAATCAAACGGTGAGCCATGCGCGGTGCAAGCTGTGATGCGCAAAACATTCTGCGGCGCTGCAATCACTTTGACCATGCTGCCATCCTCGGCAACCAGCACATCCCCGCCCCGCACCAGCGTGCCGCGCGGCAAAAATACGCCCAAAGGCCGACCTAAGGAATCTTTGCCATCAAAGCGGCTTTTCTGGCGTGTGTCCCAGTCCAGCTCGATCGTGGAGGCACGTTTGACCAACACTGGCGCCAGGCCAGCGCCTTGGGGGATGATTTTTGAGATGGAGATCATGCAAGCTGTAGCTGTTTATTCGATGCAGGAGGTTTTGAGAGTTTCTAGTTGGCGCATCTTCTGCCAATCGTCGCCAAGCTGAAGTGAACCGCGCATCGCAATGACGCGTTGGAGTTTGCCGCGTCTACTGTCATTTTGGGGCGACGACACAGCAGGGGTCAACAAATTGCCAGCGCTGCTTTTGAAAGCGCGCTGCTTTGCGGGATCAGCCGTCAAATTTGGTTCAGTGCAGGATGCCATTTGAAAGAAGCATTGGTTTGATTGAATTCAAAATCCACCGTGGCGTAAAGCGCCGACACAGGCAAAGTCAGGCCCAAGCATACCGAGGTAAAGCTGTCGCCAGCACCCAGCTGCGTGGTGTGCCACTGGTTCATGTCCTGCCGTTGGTACAGGTCAACAACCCTCTCGTCTTGCGAGATGATCAGGTACTCCCGCAGGGTGGGGATTTTTAGGTAAGCAGTAAGTTTTTCACGTCTGTCCACGCTGTCTGCGCTGGGTGAAGAGACCTCTGCGAGCAGACAGGGCAGAGACTTGAACATGGGGTCTGTGTCCTGAGGATTGCACACTACCATGACGTCTGGATAGTAATAAACGTTGCCACCTTCAAGGCGCAGGTGCATGTCGCCCATAAAAGGGCGGCATTGCGTGCCATGCCTGGCTGCGTGGCAGGCTGCAAAAAAGTTGCCTGTGATCGTATTGTGCCGCTCACTGGCACCCGCCATCGCATGGATGCTACCGTCAACAAATTCATGCTTAGTTTTGGCGCGCATTTCCTCGGCCAGATAGTCCATTTCAGTGAGTGGTTTGAGTATTGCGTATGTCATGCAACGAAGAATAGCTGATCTGGGTTAAAACAAGAAATACCGCTGCGCCATTGGCAAACTGGTGGCGGGTTCGCACGTCAACAGTTGCCCATCAGCGCGCACCGCATAAGTCTGCGCATCAATTTCCATTTTCGGCAAATAAGCGTTGTGAACCATGTGCTGCTTGCGCACGCCGCGTATGTTTTTGACGGCGCTTAAACCTTTGGCCAAGCCGAACTTGTCTTTGATGCCGGCCGCAAGCCCGGCCTGCGACACAAAGGTCAATGAGCCCTTGGCAATCGCCCCGCCAAACGCTCCAAACATGGGCCGATAGTGCACCGGCTGCGGTGTGGGAATCGACGCATTCGGGTCGCCCATCGCGGCCATGGCGATGAAGCCGCCTTTTAAAATGATCGATGGCTTAACGCCGAAAAAAGCGGGTTTAAACACCACCAGGTCAGCCCATTTGCCGACTTCAATCGAGCCGACTTCGTGCGAAATGCCGTGCGCAATCGCCGGGTTGATGGTGTACTTGCTGATGTAGCGCTTGACGCGAAAGTTGTCGTGCCGGGTACTGTTCGCTGTCAACGAGCCCGCACCCCCGCTGTCCCCCGAAAGGGGCGGGGGCAAGAGATGACCCCGCTGCTGCTTCATCTTGTGCGCCGCCTGCCAAGTGCGAATAACCACCTCACCGACCCGGCCCATGGCTTGGCTGTCGCTGCTCATCATGCTGATGGCGCCCAAATCGTGCAGCACGTCTTCAGCCGCAATGGTTTCTTTACGGATGCGGCTTTCGGCAAAGGCCAGGTCTTCGGCAATTGACGCATCCAGGTGGTGGCACACCATCAGCATGTCGACGTGCTCGTCCAGCGTATTGACGGTGTACGGCATGGTCGGGTTGGTAGAACTGGGCAAAAAGTTTGCCTCACCCACCACTTTCATAATATCTGGCGCATGGCCGCCGCCTGCGCCTTCAGTGTGAAAGGCGCACAGTCCCCGTCCCTTGGTGGCAGCAATCGTGTCTTCCACAAAACCCGATTCGTTCAGCGTGTCACTGTGAATAGCGACCTGGGTATCAGTCAGCTCCGCGACGTCCAGACAATTGCTGATCGCAGCGGGCGTTGTGCCCCAGTCTTCATGCAGCTTCAAACCAATCACGCCGGCATTGATTTGCTCATGCAGCGCAGCGGGCAAGCTGGCGTTGCCCTTACCTAAAAAGCCCAGGTTCATGGCAAACCCGTCGGCTGCTTGCAGCATGCGCTCAATGTTCCACGGGCCGGGCGTGCAGGTTGTGGCGAAAGTACCTGTAGCCGGGCCGGTGCCGCCGCCCAGCATGGTGGTGATGCCGCTGCTAAGGGCCTCATCAATCTGCTGTGGGCAAATAAAGTGAATGTGCGAGTCAATGCCGCCCGCTGTGACGATCATGCCTTCGCAGCTGATGACTTCTGTGCCCGGGCCAATGATGATGTCAACGCCGGGTTGCACGTCAGGATTGCCCGCTTTGCCAATTGCTGCAATGCGCCCGCCTTTCAGGC
The DNA here is from genome assembly GCA_043778695.1 of Polaromonas sp. Classification (GTDB taxonomy): domain Bacteria; phylum Pseudomonadota; class Gammaproteobacteria; order Burkholderiales; family Burkholderiaceae_C; genus Polaromonas. The sequence goes on from JAYWFR010000174.1 coordinate 6,088, forward strand.
CAATATCAGCCTTGACGATGCCCCAGTGATCAATGATGAGCGCGTTGGTCATGACGGTGTCTACAGCACCTTCTTTGTTGGTGCGCTGTGACTGAGCCATGCCATCGCGGATGGTTTTACCGCCGCCGAACTTGACTTCTTCACCATAACTTCCAGCGCGTAATGTGTAGTCGGCCTCGACCTCCACCAGCAAATCGGTGTCCGCCAGTCGCAGGCGGTCGCCCACTGTAGGCCCAAACATTTCAGCGTAAGCACGCCTGCCGATGGTTGCCATTTAAAGTTTTCCTTGGGTTAAACCACGAAACCCGTACACCACACGTTCACCCGCAAAATCCACCAGTTCCACCGTGCGCTGCTGGCCCGGCTCGAAGCGCACTGCCAGGCCCGATGCGATGTTCAGCCGCATGCCGCGCGCTGCATCGCGCTCAAAGCCAAGCGCCGCGTTGGTCTCGGCAAAGTGATAGTGCGAGCCGACCTGTATCGGCCGGTCAGATGTGTTTTGTACAACAACGGTCATGGTGCGCCTGCCTGCATTCAAAACGTGGTCAGGGCCATCGGTGATCAATTCGCCTGGTGTCATGGCAGCCTCTCAGGTATAAAAACTGTTGTAGCGCACATAAAACGTGCGCTAGCCGCTATTATTTGAGTAGTAATTAGATTCACGAATAGCATCCTTAAACAATCGGTTGATGCACAGTGACCAGCTTGGTGCCGTCCGGGAATGTTGCTTCTACCTGGATGTCCGGTATCAGCTCGGCAATCCCGTCCATCACATCAAGTCGGGTCAAGATGGTGCGGCCAAAGCTCATCAGCTCAGCCACCGTTCGGCCGTCACGTGCGCCTTCCATCACGGCGGCGCTGATCAGTGCCATCGCCTCGGGGTAGTTCAGCTTTAAGCCGCGCGCTTTGCGGCGCTCGGCCAGCAGGCTGGCGGTAAATATCAGCAGCTTGTCTTTTTCTCTTGGGGTCAGTTCCATAACTAGTCTTTCTGCTTGAGCCGATCGAGTGTCTTATATTCAGAATTTAGCATGCAAAAACAATGCCTTGAAATCTGTTGGCGTTGGCATACGATCAATGTCATTATTTTTACTTTAGGCACACCATGCAATACCGCTGTTTAGGCAAAAGCAACTTGAAAGTGTCCGCTCTGTGCCTGGGCACCATGATGTTTGGCGACCAGACCGATGCGGTTGAAGCCGCGCGCATTGTCAGCCACGCCCACGCCCACGGCGTGAACTACATCGATACCGCTGATGTGTACAGCCAGGGCGCGTCAGAGACCATCGTCGGCGAGTTGATCAAAGCGCAGCGCCACGACTGGGTGCTGGCCACCAAGCTTGGTAACACCATGTCAAAGCGGCCCAACGAAGGGCATTATTCGCGCAGCTGGATGCTGCGGGAGATTGACGCCAGCCTGACCCGCCTGCAAACCAGCCACGTGGACATTTTGTATTTGCATCGCGACTTTAACGGCATGAACCTGGAGGAACCCTTGCTGGCGCTGGACGCGATGCTGCGCGCGGGCAAAATTCGGTACTGGGGCGTGTCTAACTTTCGCGGCTGGCGCATTGCCGAACTGATGCGCCTGGCGGGGCAATTGGGCATGCCCGGGCCGGTGGTGTGCCAGCCGTACTACAACCTGCTTAACCGTCTGCCTGAAGTTGAGATATTGCCCGCTTGCGCCCACTACGGCATTGGCGTCACGCCCTACAGCCCGATAGCGCGCGGCGTGCTGACGGGCAAGTATTTGCCGGGCCTAACTGCAGCGGCCAACACCCGGGCAGGGCGGGGCGACAGGCGAATTCTTGACACCGAGTTTCGAGCTGAGTCGTTGGTGACTGCGCAAACCCTCAAGGCCTACGTAGAACCCAAGGGCATCAATTTGGCTCAATTTGCCTGCGCCTGGGTGCTGGCCAGCCAAGCGGTCAGCTCAGTCATTGCCGGGCCGCGCACGCTGGCCCAGTGGCAAGACTATTTGCCCGCGTTGGACTACCGCCTCACACCTGAAGACGAAGCGCTGGTCGACAGCTTGGTGCGGCCAGGTCACCCGTCAACGCCGGGGTATACCGACCCGGCTTATCCTTTGGCTGCGCGCTGAAAATAGGCCGTGCCGCAGCCGCGCTTTCACATGCGCGTTGCTGCTTATAAGCTCTAACTCTAACTCTATCTTTAACTTCTTCTTTAACTTCCAAATCACGGAGACATTCGCATGATCACCCTACACGGCTTTCCTGTTTCAAACTACTACAACAAGGTCAAGCTGGCGTTGTTAGAGAAAAACGTTCCTTTTGCTGAGGCAGCCGCGCACCCAATGTCGCTCACGCCCGCCGACTTGGCAGCGTCGCCGTTGGGCAAAATCCCGTACATCACCACACCGAGCGGCACGCTGTGTGAGAGCCAGGCCATCATCGATTACCTGGAAGCGGCTCACCCCACCCCAGCGTTGCTGCCCGCAGACCCGTTTGCTGCTGCCAAGGTGCGGGAGCTGACCACCTACATTGACCTGCATGTAGAACTGGTGGCGCGCCAGCTGTACGCACAAGCTTTTTTTGGCGGCACGGTCAGCGAAAGCACCCAGGCCAGGGTACGCACGCAGCTGGTCAAAAACATTGCTGGACTTAAGTCGCTGATTAAGTTCGCGCCCTATGCGGCGGGCGACACTTTCAGCCAGGCCGATTGCGCCGCATTTGCCAGCTTGCCGCTGATCGGCATGGCCAGCAAAGCCATTTATGGTGAAGACCTGCTGCTAAGCGGCGGCGTGGACTACAAGGCCTACATCAAAATGATCGGCGAGCGGCCATCGGCCCAAAAGGTGCTGGCTGACCGCAAGGCGGCGACTGCACCAGCGGCTACCAAGCCCGCCTGATTGCTATTTAAAAAGGAGCGGGTAGCGCGCGTATTAATTGGGCATCAGGCCATTTCATCTTGTCACGTCCATCACTGCCTGCGGTGCCAAATGCAGCCTGGCTTCAATGCTGTTGTAGTCGGCCACGCGCACCACCCGCACCAACCGCACGTCGGCTTGAGCTGTGGCATGGGCGGGTGTCGAGTCTTCATAGGTTTTTTGACGCGCCAGCATGTCACAGCTCACGCGGCGCACAGTAGCGGGTAGCATGGCTCTTGCGCAGTTTTAATATTTAGGCATAAAGCTATGCTTTCAATAGCTGCTAGTGCATATTTTACATGGGCTACAGCCAGTTTTTATACTTTAAATTACTTTGAAACATGATGCAAGCCCAAAACATCCTGCGCTTCTGGTTTGACGAGCTGACGGACAAGCAACACTTCGCCAAAGACGCTGCACTCGACGAGTTGATACGCACCCGCTTCGGCGACACGCTTGAAGCCGCGGCGCGCTGCGAGCTTTTTGGCTGGCGTGCCTCAAATGTTGGCCGACTGGCTGAAATCATCGTGCTTGACCAGTTCTCTCGCAACGTCTACCGCGACACGCCGCGCGCTTTTGCGCAAGACGGTTTGGCATTGGCCTTGGCGCAGACATTGGTGCAAGGGCTGGCGGCCAGCGGACAAGACCAACCGTTTAGCGCCGCCCAATGTCGATTTATTTACATGCCGTACATGCACAGCGAGTCAGCATTGATCCACACCCAGGCCGTGCAGTTGTTTACGCAGCCAGGGCTGGAAAATAATTTGGACTTTGAACTGCGCCACCAGGCCATCATCACCCGCTTTGGCCGCTACCCGCACCGCAACACTATTTTGGGCCGCACGTCAACGCGTGAAGAAATTGCTTTCTTAAATGAACCCGGGTCGTCCTTTTAACCATGGATGCACCTCATAAGCTGCTGCGTTTCAACAAACCCTACGGCGTGCTGAGCCAGTTCACCCCCGAAGGGCGCTGGCGTGGGCTGAACAGCTTCATTGACCTACCGGGCATCTACGCTTGCGGCCGGTTAGATGCGGACAGCGAGGGCCTGCTGCTGCTAACGGGTGACGGCGCACTACAGGCGCGCATCAGCAGTCCCCGCTTCAAGACAGAAAAGACCTACTTGGTGCAGGTGGAAGGCACGCCAGGCGATGCCGCGCTGGCCGCCTTGCGCGCAGGCGTGCAGCTCAACGACGGCATGACGCTGCCCGCCAAAGCGCGGCGGATTGACGAGCCACCTGCGCTGTGGCCGCGCACACCGCCGGTGCGGGTACGGCAAAGCATATCGACGGCGTGGCTAGAACTCTGCATCACCGAGGGCCGCAACCGCCAAGTGCGCCGCATGACAGCAGCGGTCGGCTTGCCGTGCCTGCGGCTGATTCGCTCGGCCATCGGCCCGTACACGCTGCAAGGCCTGGCACCGGGCGTGCATGGCTGGGTAATTGAGTAGTGGTCGAGTAGTGGTCGAGCGGTGGTTGAGCGGTGGTCGAGTAGTGGTCGAGCAGCGGTCGCCTGGTGGTGCAGGCCGATTGACGGTTCGTGGACAATTCGACGTCATCCTATCCACCTAAAGTCACATGATCAGCACCCGCCAACTGTCGTACAGCTACCTAAACGGCCCCGGCATTGGCTTTGCCGACGTGGACGTGGCACAGGGCGGTGTGCTGTTGCTCAGCGGCGCGTCGGGCTCTGGCAAGTCAACTTGGCTAGCGTTGGCGTCCAGCGTGCTGTTGCCAACCGCTGGCGAGATCACAGTTGCTGGTCAGGCCTTGAGCCGGCTTGATGCTGCCCGCAGCGACGCGTGGCGAGCTCAAACGATTGGCTTTTTGCCGCAAAAGCTGCATTTGTCGGCCGCGCTGACGGTTGCGCAAAACCTTGAATTGGCGCAGTGGGCTGCAGGGCAGGCGAAAGATGCGCAAGCCATTGACCAGGCGCTCAATGCATTGGGTGTGGGCCAATTGCGGCAGCGCAAACCGGCGCAGCTCTCGGGCGGTCAGGCGCAGCGGGTGGCGCTGGCGCGGGCGACGCTGCTGCAGCCACGCGTCATTCTGGCCGACGAGCCTACCGCGAGTCTGGACGACGACGCGTGCAGCGATGCCTTGCGCTTGCTGTGCGCCACCGCCGAGCGTTTGACGGCTACGTTGGTAATTGCAACGCACGACATGCGGGTTAAAAATTATCTGGCAGCCAAACGCATGCAATTTCTGAGTGTTAAATTGCCTGCTAGCCCAATTAATTAGTGCGCTAACAGCTCCTAAAAACGTAGCAAGCAGCAACCCCATGAAAACTCTTTTTCTATCCTGGCAATACTTGTGGTCACGCCCGCTGGCGGCCAGTTTGAACCTGTTGATGCTGACGCTTGGCCTGGCCTCCATCACATTTTTGCTATTGATCAGCCAGCAAATTACTCAGGCGTTTGAGCGTGACGCGGCTGGCATTGACGTGGTGGTGGGTGCCAAGGGCAGCCCGATGCAGTTGATTTTGTCGGGTGTGTTTCATATCGACGCGCCGACTGGCAACATTTCTTTGGCGGCAGTCAAAGAACTGGCGGCCAACCCGCAAGTGGCCAAACTGATTCCCATCAGTCTGGGTGACAACTTTCGCGGCTTTCGCATCGTGGGCACGTCGCCTGACTATGTGTTGCACTACGGCGCAACGCTCGCTGCCGGGGCGCTGTGGGCGGCGCCTTTGCAAGCTGTGGTGGGTAGCCAAGTAGCGCAAAAAACCGGCTTGAAGGTGGGTGACAGGTTTGCTGGCGCGCACGGTTTGGGCGCAGGTGGTGACTCTCACGGCCAAGCAAGTTATGTGGTGTCTGGCGTCCTGAAGGCCAGCGGCTCGGTGCTAGACCGGCTGATTTTGACGGCCACTGAATCGGTGTGGCGGGTGCATGTTGCTCATACGGCGGCCGACGCTGAAGACCAAAAGATTCTGCAAGGCGAACGCGAGATCACACTGGCGTTGATCCAGTACAAATCGCCTCTTGCGGCTGTCACGTTTCCTCGGCTCGTCAATAGCACCACCGACATGCAGGCCGCCGCCCCGGCGCTTGAAATCACCCGCCTGCTCAGCATGATTGGCGTCGGTACAAATGTGCTTAAAGCTCTAGCGGGCGTGCTGCTGCTAGCGGCTGGCTTGAGCGTTTTTATCGCGCTGTGGAGCGCCGTGCGCGAACGCCGCGCTGACCTGGCGCTGCTGCGCATGCTGGGCGCACCGCCGCGCAAGATTGCAGGCCTGTTGCTGTGTGAAGCGCTGTGGCTGGCGCTGCTGGCGTGCGCTGGTGGCGTGCTGACGGGGCAGGGGCTGATGGCGCTGACGGCCTGGGCGTTGCAAGCTGAAAAATCAATTCCGATGGCTGCATTTACCTGGCCGATTGACCTGATCATCGTACCCGTTTTGGCCGTGGTGGTAGCGCTGGCGGCCAGCTTGTTGCCAGCTTGGGAGGCGTACCGCGTCAGCGTGTTTGAGCTGCTGCAGTCAAGGTAAAGTCAAGGGTGTCCGACTGAAGCTATTTCTTGCTAGGATGCCGCTATGACACACCGAATCAAAACTTACTGCCTGGCGGGTGCTCTGATACTGGGCCTGAGCCTGGGCCTTGCTGGGTTGGCAACAGCGCAAACACCACCACCAGCTGGCGCTGGCGTTGGCGTTGGTGCGGGCACGCACGGCGTGGGCAGCCCGTTTGCGCCTCTTGAGGCGCGCAGCGATGTGATCCCCTGGTCAGTGCTAACCGACGTGACAACCAAGACTGAAAAAAACCGCATCCTGCCGGTTTTTAACACCAGCCAGACGGCCTTGAACCAAAAAACCCAGCGTATTCAGGGCTTCATGATGCCGCTTGAGCCTGGCGCTAGCCAGCGCCATTTTTTGTTGTCGTCTGTGCCGCTGACCTGTTCTTTTTGCACGCCCGGCGGGCCTGAAAGCATGGTCGAGGTGCGTACCAAAACGCCCGTCAAGTACGGCATGGAGTCGGTGGTGGTCGAGGGCAAGTTTGCCGTGCTCAATGATGACTCCTACGGGCTTTATTACCGCATGACGGACGCCATCCCCGTTAAATAACTTCTTCAAGTAAACCGACATGACACACCTGCTGCCAGCGCCAAAACACCACAGCCTCAAGCTGCGGCTGTGGCTGTTTGCGCTGGCTGTCAGCATGCTGGCGTCACTTTTTTTGGGTCAAATTCATGCAGTCAAGCACAATCGGTCGGGTGCTGTTTGCCCCTCGGCTGCCGCATCTGAAGCACTGCAAGACCATGGATTTTTCAAGCAGCTTTTTTCAAACCACCTGGAAGGCGCAGAGTGCCGCCTGTACGACCAACTAGGCGACGGGCACGCCCTACCGGTAGTGGTGGCGATGTTTATTCCGGTCGTTTTGCCATCTGCGCTGGTGGCTGGTTTTGCCGGCGAGGCACTCGCCCGTTGGGCGGCGCTGTTTGACGCACGCGGCCCGCCATTGACTTTTTGAATCTTCACCTCGCCCGTTGTGCTGGCCTTAAAGGGGCTTGCACGTCGCTGTTTTTCGATTCAAAAAAGTCAATTCATGAACCCTTCATTTTTAAACTCTGCCGCTCGGCTGGCAGTGCTGTCACTCACCACACTTTACGCGCAAGCCGCGATGGCCCAAACGCCGCAGCTCAAAGAAGTCACCATCACGGGTAACCCGCTAGGCGCTTCAGATTTAGTAGCACCTAGCGCCCAATATTCGGGCGCTGAGCTGCTGTTTCGATCAAAAACCACGTTGGGCGAGTCGCTTGACGGTACGCCCGGTGTGAGCAGCACCTACTTTGGCCCGAACGCCAGCCGCCCCATCATTCGGGGGCAAGACGGCGACCGTATTCGCATTTTGAACAATGGCGGTGCGCTGCTCGATGTGTCTTCCTTGAGTTACGACCATGCCGTGACGGCAGATCCGATCAGCATTGAACGCATCGAGGTGCTGCGCGGCCCTGGCGCTTTGCAATACGGCGGTAGCGCAGTGGGTGGCGTGGTCAATGTGATTGATAACCGCATCCCGCGCGAAGCGCTGTTCGATGCCAAAGGCGGCCTCAGCGGCAAGGCTGACTTGGGCTTGGCAACTGGCAACCGTGAAAAAGGCGCAGGCATGCTGCTGGAAGCGGGTAACAACCGTTACACCCTGCACGTTGATGCCATGAGCCGCGAAACGGGCGATGTTAAAGTGCCTGCGGACTACGTTTGCAACCTGGCCACGCGCCCCTATACGTCGCGGCGCATTTGTAATTCAGGCAGCAAGGTCAGCAGCACGGCGGTGGGCGGATCCTTGTTTTTTGACCAAGGATATGTCGGTGCGTCGGTCAGTGGCTATCGCAGCAACTACGGCACAGTAGCAGACGCTGATGTCAACATTGGCATGAAGTCTGACCGCTTTGCTCTGGAAGGTGAAATCAAAAATCTGCGCGGCATGATTCAAAGTGTCAAGGGCCACTACAGCAAGACCGATTACACCCACACTGAATTTACCGGCACCGTGCCTGGCACCGTGTTTCAAGCAAAGGGTAGCGACCTGAGGGTAGAGGCGCGGCATGCCAAGTTCGGCAATTTTGACGGTTTGGTGGGTATGCAGCTGGAAGACAGCCGGTTTTCGGCCGACGGTGATGAGGCTTTTGCGCCCTCCAGCCGTACGCGACAAAACGCTTTATTTGCCTATGAGGAATATAAAACCAGTTGGGGTAAATTGACGTTTGGTGGACGAACGGAGTCGGTCAATGTTGAATCGTTTGGCAACCCTGATCCTGCGCTGACTCGATTTGTTCCGGGTCAACGCAACTTCAGGCCGTCAAGCTATGCAGTGGGCAGTCTGTGGAACTTGACGCCGCATTGGAAACTTACTGGCAATGTGGCGTATACCGAACGCGCACCAAAAGACTACGAGCTGTTTGCCAACGGCCCGCATGTAGCAACGCTCGGTTATGAAGTCGGCGACAGCACCCTGGGCAAGGAAAAAGCAACGCAGTTTGACATTGGCGTGGCGTGGAAAGCGGCAGCCAACACCTTTGCTCTGAATGTCTACTCAAGTAACTTTAAAAACTACATCGGTTTGGCGCAAACAGCAGGCGTGAGGCGCAACCAGTCTGACGGTGAAATCAATCCAGTCGAAGACTTGGCCAACCCTGGTTTCTCGCAGGCAACCAGGGCCAGCTTCAATCCGCTCAATGAATTTCGTTACGAGCAAACACGCGCAAGATTCACAGGGTTTGAAACCAGCGGAAATATTCGGTTGATTGAGGGCGCTTCTCCGCTCGACTTGGCGTTGCGTGCTGATGTGGTGAAGGCGACCAACCTAAATACGAACCAACCGTTGTCTCGCATCCCGCCGATGCGCTTGGGTGCCACTTTGAAGTACGCCAGCGGCCCGTTTGGTGCAAACGTGGGTGTTGATTACTCGGCCGCACAAACCCGCTTGCCGGTGGGCGACCAGGCTGCGGCTGCTAACACGCGCTTCAATGCTGGCGTCAACTACCGGCTCAAAACTGGCTCCGCTAGCTTGCTGTGGTACGCGCGGCTGGACAACATCACCAACGTTTTAGCCTACAGCGCCACTTCGGTGCTGACGACAACCGCTTTTCCTAACGCGCCGCCGTTGCCTGGGCGGAGCTTGAAGTTGGGTTTGCAGGCCAGCTTTTAAAGCTGGCAAACACGTCAAGGTTAAACTGCCGGGTGTCATAAATTCTTCATATTTGTGGCACCCAACAATGAGGAGATTTCATGCTGTTTGGCAAGCTGCTGCCGCGCGAAGGCAATTTTTTTGAGATGTTCAACCAGCATGCCGCCTACATCGTTGAGGCGGCGAACGCTTTCTCGAACATGGTGGCTAACTACAGCGATGTAGAAAAGCGCGAAGCCTACAACCGTGAAGTTGACAACGCCGAGCGCTCTGCTGACCGCATCACGCATGAAGTCAACCGCACACTGCACAAGACGTTCATCACGCCGATTGACCGTGAGCAAATCCACAAGCTGATCAACACCATGGACGACGTGGCCGATTTGATTCAGGACTCGGCCGAGACAATGGCGCTGTATGACGTGCGCAAAATGAACGATGACATTGTGCGGCTGACCGAGCTGAGCGTGAAATGTTGCCTACGCCTTAAACATGCGGTGTCATTGCTGGCCAATGTCAGTCAGGCGGCTACAGCTGAGGCGGCGCTCAAAACCTGCGAGGAGATTGACAAGCTTGAATCAGATGCCGACCGCGTGATGCGCTCGGCCATGAGCCGCTTGTTTCGTGAGGAGCCAGACGTGCGCGAGGTCATCAAGCTGAAGGCGGTGTACGAGCTGCTTGAAACAATCACCGACAAGTGTGAGGACGTGGCAAATCTGATCGAGGGCGTGGTCCTCGAAAATTCTTGAGATGGGTTGGTAGTTTTATGCAAACTGCACAAACCGCGTTGTGGGTGGTGGTCATGCTGGTCATGTTGGCTATTGCTTTTGATTTCATGAACGGCTTTCACGATGCTGCCAATTCGATTGCCACGGTGGTGTCTACTGGTGTGCTCAAGCCCGGCCAAGCCGTACTTTTCGCAGCGTTTTTCAACCTAATTGCGGTTTTTATTTTCCATTTGAGCGTTGCTGCCACTGTCGGCAAGGGCATTGTGCAGCCCGGCGTTGTTGACACGCATGTGGTGTTTGGCGCGTTGACGGGCGCCATCACTTGGAACCTGGTGACTTGGTACTACGGTATTCCCAGCAGCTCGTCGCATGCGCTGATTGGCGGCATTGTGGGCGCGGTAATTGCCAAGGCCGGGGCATCAGCGTTGATATCTGGCGGCATATTTAAAACGGTGGCGTTCATTTTCGTGTCGCCATTGCTTGGGTTTTTGCTCGGTTCGCTCATGATGGTGATCGTGGCCTGGGTTTGCAGACGCGCCACGCCGTCAAAGGTTGACCGCTGGTTTCGCCGCTTGCAGTTGGTGTCTGCGGGTGCTTACAGTTTGGGCCACGGCGGCAACGATGCGCAAAAAACCATTGGCATCATCTGGATGTTGCTGATTGCCACCGGCTACATGGCCAGCACCGACAAAACGCCGCCGACCTGGGTGATTGTGTGCTGCTACACCGCCATTGCTGCGGGTACCATGTTTGGCGGCTGGCGCATTGTTAAAACCATGGGCCAGAAGATCACCAAGCTCAAACCGGTAGGCGGTTTTTGTGCAGAGACGGGCGGGGCGTTAACGCTGTTTTTAGCCACCGGCTTGGGCATACCTGTGTCGACTACTCACACCATTACCGGTGCGATTGTGGGTGTCGGCTCCACGCAGCGCGCGTCAGCCGTGCGCTGGGGCGTGGCCGGTAACATTGTCTGGGCGTGGATTTTTACAATACCGGCTTCGGCGTTTGTAGCGGCCATCGCTTATTGGATCAGCTTGCAGATTTTTTAGCCTTATTGACTGATTTTTTTGGCCTCTTCGATCTGGTATTCAAAGTAGCGCTGAAAGCTGAAGGCAATGCTGGACATGAGGGCGGTGGCACCAAACAGCAACGCAAAAACAATAGCCCCCATCGTCAGCCAGTTGGTGTCGCCGGCGCTGGATGCGATGCAGTTGGCGTTGTGCTGCGCATTCCATTTTTCAGTGGCGGTTAAGCCGTAATAAATGGCGGTGATGGCTGTTGCCGCCAGCGTAAAGCCAAGGAAAGGCACCAGCAACCAAGCCAGTTGGTCGTCTTGCCCGTAGGATGTCACTCGGTAAACTCCGTACCAGCCGATGGCGGCCACCACAGGGTGAAGCCAGGCTAACTTGTCTTTGAAGCCAAACAGGTAAAAGCGGTGCAAGCCAAGTTGCCCAACTATAAAAGCGAGCCAGGCCGCAATCGTTTTGTTTTTTGGTGATTCGAACATTGCTTAATTATCAGCGCGGCATGTCGATTGGCGGCTGCGTGTCGCCCAAGCCCAATGTTTTTTGCATGATGACAATGTCGCGCCAGGCGCCAAACTTCCAGCCGCAGGCATCAATTTTTCCGACCTGTTCAAACCCCAAGGCCAAGTGCACGCCGACAGATGCCATATTGGCTGAATCACCCACGATTGCCATCATTTTGCGAATGCCCACTGCCTCGCAGCGCGCCATCAGCTCGGCCAGCAGGGCGCGGCCCAGGCCTTTGCTGTGCTGGTCAGGCGCGAGGTATATCGAGTCTTCAACCGAATAGCGGTAAGCGGGTCGGGGCTTGAACCAATTGCCATACGCAAAGCCAATGACTTTGGCGTCGTCAACCGCCACCAAATACGGCAAGCCCTTGCCCAGTACATCGGCTCTGCGGTTTGCCATGTCCTGCACGCTCGGGGCTTCGGTTTCAAACGTGCCAGTGCTGTTTAAAACGTGGTGTGCGTAAATGGCGGTAATGGCGGGAATGTCAGTGTCCAGGCTGGAGCGGATGATGGGCATGGTGGCGAGCAACAAGTTAGAAATTCCAATAATAGTCACTGACGGGCTATAATCAAAGGCTTTGCAGCAGTTCGCTGACCGGGTGGTCATGTCGAGTGTCTCAACTGCTGCAAGAACTTTTTGGACGCGCTTGACATGTCATGTAGTGCGTCCTCCACCCTTTGGGAATTACATCATGGTCGTCATCCGGCTTGCACGCGGCGGTTCTAAGCACCGTCCATTTTTTAACATTGTTGTGGCTGACAAGCGGGTTCGCCGCGACGGTCGCTTCATTGAGCGTATCGGCTTTTACAACCCGATCGCCAAAGGCGGCGAAGAAGGCCTGCGCATCATGCAAGACCGCCTGACCCATTGGGTTGGTGTTGGCGCGCAAGCTTCCCCAACTGTTGAGCGGCTGATCAAGCAAGGCGCAACAGCGGCCGCCAAGGCCGCTTAACTTCAGCAAATGGCGCTCAACTTAAAACCGTCTGCCTTGCCGGACGATTCAATTGAAGTTGGGCGCATTTTAGATGCGTGGGGTGTCAAGGGATGGCTCAAAATCCTGCCCCACAGCACTGAGCCTAAGGCTCTGCTCGACGCTAAATCCTGGCTCCTGCAAGCGCCTGACACCAAGTTTCGCCCGGGTTTTAGTGCCTTTACAGGTACTGTCACCATCACGGTTGACGAGGCAAAAACCCATTCCGACTCACTTGTGGCCAAAATCGATGGCCTCGACGACCGCAATGATGCTGAAGCCCTGCGTGGTTGCCGCATCTTTTTGCCGCGCAGCGCCTTCCCCAAAGCATCCAGAGACGAATACTACTGGGTTGACCTGATCGGCCTGAACGTGGTCAACCGTGAAGGCTTCGCCCTGGGCTGCGTGCGTGACTTGATGGCTACCGGCCCCAATTCAGTGTTGTGCGTTGAACACCAGGCTTTGCAAGAAGACGGCAGTAGCAAAGCTGACGAACGCATGATTCCTTTTGTATCGGCTTATGTTGACGCGGTGGATATTGCTGGCAAGCTGATCACGGTTGACTGGCAACCCGACTACTGACCGTCTTCGTCTTGACATGCAAGAATGTCATTCATGCGTTTTGATGTCATCACACTTTTTCCGGAACTCTTCGCACCGTTTTTCATGAGTGGGGTGACTCGGCGCGCCTACGAATCCGGGCTGGTCGAAGTCAAACTCTGGAACCCACGCGACTTTGCTGAGGGCAATTACAAAAGAGTTGACGACAGGCCTTTTGGCGGCGGCCCCGGCATGGTCATGCTGGCTGAGCCGCTGGCGCTGTGTATTACCGCGATTCGTGCCGAACGGGCATCTGGTACTGACCCCGTGGTGTTGTTCTCCCCTGTTGGCGACGTTCTAAATCACGCTGCTGTTGAGGGCTGGTCGTCAAGCCATGGTGCGATATTGATCTGTGGCCGCTACGAAGGCATAGACCAACGTTTTATCGACACCTACGCCACCCACCAAATCAGCTTAGGTGATTTTGTGCTGTCAGGCGGTGAGATCGCCGCCATGGCGCTGCTCGACGCGGTGGCCCGACTGCAACCGGGCGTGCTGAGTGACGCGGGCAGCCACCAAATGGACAGTTTTAACCCCGCGCTTGACGGCCTGCTGGACTGCCCGCATTACACCCGGCCCGAAAACTGGCAAGGGCAAACTGTGCCGACTGTGCTGATGTCGGGTAACCACGCCCATGTTGAGCGCTGGCGGCGTGACCAGCGTTTGAACTTGACTCAGCGGCAGAGGCCGGAGCTGGTTGAAAAAGCAAGAATGGCAGGCCAACTGACTGCCAAAGACGAGGCGTGTTTGATAACTGCGGCGGAAAATCGTGGCCAGAAGCCGTAAATTGCTATAATAGAGGGCTTTTCGATCCTCTGGCGGCCACTGCGACTGGAATTGTTTAACAGTTCAGATTTGCGGTCTTTTGCGTAGCGCGTGAATGAACGAAAAAGTATCTTGGAAAAACCATGAATCTGATTCAAATCCTTGAGCAAGAAGAAATTGCTCGTCTGAACAAAACCATCCCCGTTTATGCGCCTGGCGACACCGTTATTGTCAGCGTCAACGTGGTGGAGGGCACCCGCAAGCGTATGCAGGCTTTTGAAGGCGTAGTGATTGCCAAACGCAATCGCGGGCTGAACTCCAGCTTCATCGTTCGTAAAATTTCGAACGGCGAAGGCGTCGAGCGCACCTTCCAGGTCTACAGCCCGTTGATCGCCAAGATCGAAGTCAAGCGCCGTGGTGATGTGCGCCGCGCCAAGCTTTACTACCTGCGTAGCCGCAGCGGCAAGTCTGCACGTATCAAGGAAAAGCTGGGCGCCAAGGCGGCCTAAGCGTTGCTTGCGTTTTAAACAGGCCACGATCAAAGCCACTCTCAGGAGTGGCTTTTTTTATGCAATCTCACCATGCAATTTAGCAAACCCCTCCCCAAATTTGACCCGCGCAGTATTCCTGTGCAGGGCATTGACGACCACCTTGAAAGTGTTGCGCTAAACCGCCTCACGCCAAACGCGCTGAGGGCGCGCTTTGCCAGCCCGCCTGTTTGGGCACCTGAGCACAGCGTCGAGAAAAAGTTTGAAAACCGTGAGCCCGCCGCTGCTGCCGTGTTGATTGCGCTGGTTATGCGTGACGAGCTGATGTTGCTTTTAACGCAGCGCACCACCAATTTGTCAACCCACTCGGGTCAGGTCGCTTTTCCTGGTGGCCGCACGGACGCGACGGACGTTGATGCTGCTGACACAGCCTTGCGCGAGGCCACTGAAGAAATTGGTTTGCCGCGCTCTCATGCCGAGGTGCTGGGCACGCTGCCGATTTACGTGACTGGTACGGCCTACAGCGTCACGCCCGTCGTGGCTCTGGTCACGCCGGGTTTTGTGCTGAAGCCCAACCCGCATGAAGTAGCCGATGTGTTTGAAGTACCGCTGGTCTACCTGATGAACCCCGCCAACCACCGCCGTCATGCGGTGGAGTTTGACGGCGTCATGCGCGAGTGGTTGTCCATGCCGTATCTGGATGAGTCTGTGAGGCATGAAGATGGAGGGCTGACTGAGCGTTTTGTTTGGGGCGCAACGGCAGGCATGCTGCGAAACCTTTACAGGTTTTTATCGGCTTGACCGTTATCATTCGCAGATGAGCTTTTTTGCTGTTCTGTTTGCGTTACTGATTGAGCAAGCCCGCCCATTGGCGCGTGGCAACTGGATCCACGCCAGCTTTAGGCTGTGGGCGCGCTGGGCCAGCCGAAATCTGGACGCTGGCAAGCCGCAGCACGGCTGGATTGCTTGGGTGGTAGCTGTTCTTTTGCCCAGCCTGGCCACATTTCTGATTCACTGGGCGCTTTGGTATGTCAACCCGCTGCTGGCGTTTGCCTGGAGCGTGGGTATTTTGTACGTGACGCTGGGTTTTCGGCAGTTCAGCCACTACTTCACCGACATACGCGAAGCGCTCGACGATGGCGATGAAGACACCGCCCGCGAATTGCTTGCCGAGTGGCAGCAAGTTGATGCCAGCGAACTGCCCCGCAGTGAGATCGTGCGTCACGTGATTGAATACTCAGTCCTGGCCGCGCACCGCCATGTGTTTGGTGTGCTGGGCTGGTTCTCCGTATTGGCTGCGCTAGGCCTGGGGCCGCTTGGTGCGGTGTTGTACCGCATGAGCGAATTTGTTGCCAGGTACTGGCGCTACAAAAGCAAATCAGGCCAAGCCGGTGAGGGCGCAAGCCCAGCGTTGCAGGCAGCTGCCAGCACGGCTTGGGGGTTGATTGACTACGTGCCCGCCCGCGTCACGTCGCTTGGCTTTGCGGTGGTCGGAAGTTTTGAAGACGCCATTGATGCTTGGCGTAGCTATAAGAGCCATGACGCACTGCGCTCTTCAAGCGATGCATCGGTCACGTTGCAATCCCGCAATGACGGCATTATTTTGGCGGCGACCTCGGGCGCGGTGAACGTGCGTTTGGGTGGTGTTGTGTTGCAAACCACGTTTGAGCCAAATGCATCAGCGAGCTTTTTATCAGGCAACGCCGGCGCGCTGGATGACGCGACACAGGCCACGCCCGGCCGGGAGCCTGAAGTCGCCCACTTGCGCAGCATCGTCGGGCTGGTGTGGCGGTCCGTGGTGTTGTGGATGGTGCTGCTGGCGCTGCTGACGTTGGCCAAGCTGCTGGGCTAGGGCAACTCTTCTAATACCGCGTCTGCGACAGTTCGGCAAATAGCTCGCTATATAAACGGTAGCGGTTAGCGCTTATGTTGATTGGGCCAGCGCCTGATTTTAGTTCTGAAATCACACCGCAACCTGGCTCGTGCAGGTGCGTGCAGTTATAAAACTTGCAGTTTTGCGCATGCGCTTTGAAGTCGGGCATCAACTGCGCGAGCTGCATCGGCTCGATGTGATGCAAACCGAATTCCTGAAAGCCTGGCGAGTCGATCAACGCCGTTGAACGCGCTGCATCTACCCAATACAGGGTCGTGCTGGTGGTGGTGTGCTTGCCTGAATTGAGCGCTTGCGAGATCTCCGCCGTTAGAACCTTGGCTGCGGGAATAAGCAGGTTGGTCAAACTGCTTTTACCGGAACCCGAAGGGCCCAACACCAGTGTTTTTTTGCTCTGCAGCAAAGCCATCAACTCATCAGTTTGCGCAGCGTTCTCAGGCGAGTCCTCCGCTTTGGTTTTGGGTTTGATGGCCAGCGGCAGCATTTGGTAGCCCATCGCCCGGTACGGCGCGAGCTTGGCCCAAGCTCTGCCAAACGGTTCGGTCAAATCACTTTTATTTAGCGCGATGATAGCCGTGATGCCTGCCGCTTGTGCTGCTATCAGCGCACGCGTCAGCTGGCTTTCTGAAAATTCAGGTTCTGCTGCAATCAAAATCAGGATTTGGTCCAAATTGGCTGCAAAGGATTTGGTGCGCAACTCGTCCTGTCGATAAAACACATTGCTGCGCTCATCGATTTTCTCAATCGTTCCTTCGTCTTCACTTGGCAACCAACGCACGTTATCGCCGACCAAGGCGCGGCCTTTTTTACCGCGGGGGTGGCAAATGATGCGTTTGCCTTCTAGCGTTTCAACCAACACATGGCGGCCAAAGCCGGCCACCACCAACCCTTTTTCCAAGACTTGCTGCGTGCCCGCTGTCGGGGTGCTTGCAGGGCGCTGGAATTTACTCAAACCAGTAGCGCGTCAACCTTCGACGCGCAGAAAAAGTCACTGCTTGAAATGCCATTCACGTCATGCGTGTTGTAGCGCACGGTGCACTGGCTATAGCTGACGGCTAGGTCAGGGTGGTGGTCTTGCGCGTTGGCAATAAAGGCCACCGCGTTAACAAAGCCTATCGTCTCGTGGTAATTTTTAAAGGTAAAAGTTTTTTCTAGCGCGCCGTCCATCAGCCGCCAGCCCACAGCCTGTTCGCCATTGAGTTTGCTTAAGTGCGTCACGATTTCAGTGGCGCTCAAGGCCTTGCGGTTGTTGTGTATTGGGTTGCTCATGCTGTGCTGGCGGCTAAGTTCATGCGGGCCAAGCGCTCAGACGCGGGCGGATGCGAGTAATAAAACTTAACGTAAACCGGGTCAGGCGTCAGCGTGCTAGCGTTGTCTTGGTACAGCTTGAGCAGAGCACTTTGCAAATCCTTGGCTTGCGTTTGT
>JAYWFR010000175.1:0-9765 GCA_043778695.1 Polaromonas sp.
CAATTTGGTCTTCAATGTCTGTGGGCAGGCGAAGTGAAATAGGCATGAGATGCTCCTGTGAGATACATTTTCAATATTGTATCTCTTTTCGACCTGCGCCATGATGGCTATGAGCCTGATAATTCAGACCATGAACACACCCATCGTTCCAGCCAAACCCACCGCTGTCCGCGTCCCCAAACCCACCAACCCCGACGGTACGCCTTTGACGATTCGGCTGAACAAACGCATGGCTGAGCTGGGGCTTTGCTCGCGGCGCGAAGCCGATGCGTGGATTGAGCAAGGCTGGGTGCGCGTTAACGGCCAGCCTGCGGTTGTGGGCCAGCCAGTTGCCGCCAATGCGCGCATTGAGATTGACCGGGCGGCCGAGCAGCAGCAAAAGCAGCTCGTCACCATCCTGATCAACAAACCGGTGGGCTACGTCAGCGGCCAGGCTGAAGACGGGCATGAGCCTGCGGTGGGGCTCGTTCAGCCGGGCAACCGCTGGGGTGAATGCAACAGCCGCATGCGCTGGGGCTTTGACCAGCTGCGCGGCTTGGCACCGGCCGGGCGGTTGGACATCGATTCGATTGGCTTGTTGGTGCTCACTCAAGATGGGCGCGTTGCCCGGCAACTGATTGGTGAAGATTCCGAGATTGAAAAAGAGTATTTGGTGCGGGTCAGTCTGGGCGATTTACGTGGTGAAAACAACAACGTACAAGCCCTGTTTGACCTGGAAAAGCTCAAACTAATGTGCCACGGCCTCAGCCTGGATGGCCAGCCGCTCAAGGTGGCGCAGGTCAGCTGGCAAAACCCGGAGCAGCTGCGCTTTGTGCTGAAGGAAGGCAAAAAGCGGCAAATCAGGCGCATGTGCGAGCAAGTGGGCTTGTACGTGACGGGCTTAAAGCGGGTGCGCATTGGCCGCGTCAACCTGGGGCATTTGCCGGTGGGCCAGTGGCGGTATTTGATGCCGCATGAGTGCTTTTAATCCGCCGTGGATTTTTAGGGCATTTATGGCCTGTAGCCCAATGAAAGCGTGCGCGTCCTGCTATTAAAGTGATAGTATTTTGATGGCGTCGTTCCGCTGCCAGAATCACCCACACCAGAAAGAAATAGCTTCCTTATGTTGAACGCCAGAGCTGTATTTGCGTTGTTGATGGTGCTGATCGTGTTGCCTGTTGTTAGCGCATGGGTGATCTATCGACTGTACAAAATTGAGCGACTAAAAACGCGTGATCAGCGCCTGCAGGATTTGGGTCGGTTTGGCGTTTTGGTTGTGGCTTGGTTTGTGATAACTTTCTCGCTAGAGGCTGCATTGCGCACCGTATTGGGGGTTGATTTGGTGTCTGCTGGCGGTTTGCCGGGGGTCGTGCTCTTGGCGTTGGTAAGCCTACTTTGGTTCGAACCGCGCACGCGCACCAAGGCGATTACAGTGATTTGCGCCTTGCTGGCAGCAGTGATTGTTCATGCCGCGCTTAATTTGGTTAATTGATAGTGCTACCAGTGCTACCAGTGCTACCAGTGCCAATAGTGCCAATGTGCCAATGTGCCAATGTGCCAATGTGCCAATGTGCCAATGTGCCAATGTGCCAATGTGCCAATGTGCCAATGTGCCAATGTGCCAATGTGCCATTTAATGCTGTAGCCCATATTTTACGAGCGCAAGCAGCTATGAAATTAATAGTAATTGATCGGATACTTATTCAGCCGGTGCGCAAACGGTCACAATCAATCGATGGCTCAAATCACCCCGTCCACCCTGCCCACCTTGCCCGCACTGGGTAAGCAGCTCAGCAAGCTGCCCACCTACCTGCACCTGTCAGACATTCAGGGCCTGAGCCAGCTCGCCACGCAAGGCGTACTGGGCGTAGCGGGGCTGGCAGAAAGCGTGCAGGGCAATGTGTACAAAGCGGTGGCCGCGCCTTTTGGGCTGCTGGGTTCGCGGTTTATTGATGCTGCGCCGGGGTCTAGCGGCGTCAAGCCGACGGGCATCACGGGGCTGGTTTATGGCAGCGTCAAAGGCATCACGCGGCTGGCGGGCGGCACTGTTAATGCTGCGTTGAGCAAAGCCGCACCGATGATTAAAGAGCGCTTTGGCCAGCCTGACTCATCACCCGAGCGTGAAGCCGTGCTGGCGGCAATTAACGGCGTGCTGGGTGACCAGCTGCTGGCTACAGCCAACCCGCTGACCATCGCCATGAGCTTGCGCCATGAAGGCAAGCCCTTGATTCTTGACAAAGACGCGTTGGCGCAGCGTTTGCCCCAATTTCTCAATCCAACTACCGGCAAACTGCTGGTGGTGCTGCACGGCCTGTGCATGAATGATTTGCAGTGGACAACCGGGGGCAAAAATGACGCTGGCTACAACCATGCCGATGTGCTGGCCAAGCAGCTGGGCTACACACCCATTTACCTGCACTACAACACGGGGCTGCACACGTCCGTTAATGGCCAGCAGTTTGCAGGTTTGCTGGATGACTTGCTAAAAACCTGGCCGCAACCGGTTAACGAGTTAACCCTGCTGGTTCACAGCATGGGCGGGCTGGTCAGCCGCAGTGCGTGTCACGTGGCCGAGCAAACTGGCATGGCATGGCGCAGCAAGCTAAAAAATATTGTCTTTTTAGGCACACCCCACCACGGCGCTCCGCTGGAGCGCATCGGCAACTGGCTTGACACCACGCTGGGCAGCAATGCAATGACCAAACCGTTCGCCGCGATTGGCCAAATCCGCAGCAGCGGCATCACCGATTTGCGCTACGGTCATGTGCTGCAATCCAGCTGGATGCTGAACGGAAAAGAGATTGACAGATTTGTACGCTCGCCAGACTCACGAGAGCCGCTGCCACTGCCTCAAGGCGTCAACTGCTTTGCCGTGGCGGCGACCACGTCCAATCAACCCAGCGCCCTGAAAGACGCCCTCATCGGCGATGGCCTGGTGCCGCTTAAGAGCGCCTTGGGCCAGCACGATGAAGCGCCGCATTGCCTGAGCTTTTTGCCTGATAACCAATGGACTGCCTACAGCACCAGCCACATGGCGCTGTTGTCGCGCCCCGAGGTGGGTGCGCGCGTATTGAAGTGGTTGGCGGCATAAAATTGCAGACCTCTTACCTTGGCCTTTTGCCTGAAATGGCGACCGGGCAAGGCTTGAAAATTTGCCTTGTAGCCAAAACTAAACAGATTGAGAACTTTTCCATCTCCCCCACACCATGACCACCACCACCACCACCACCGCCACCCATCCCAAACAAACCATGGCCTTTCAGGCCGAAGTTGCTCAGCTGCTCAAGCTGGTCACGCATTCGCTGTACTCCAACCCTGAAATTTTCTTGCGCGAGCTGGTGTCCAACGCATCAGACGCCTGCGACAAGCTGCGGTTTGAGTCGCTGAACAACGCTGCTTTGCTTGGGTCTGACCCAGACCTGAAAGTGCGCATCAGCTTTGACAAAGACGCTAAAACGCTGACCATTACCGACAATGGCATTGGCCTGTCAGAGCAAGAAGCGATTGACAACCTGGGCACGATTGCCAAGAGCGGCACACGCGACTTCATGGCCAGCTTGTCGGGCGACCAAAAGAATGACGCGCAGCTCATTGGCCAATTTGGTGTGGGGTTTTATTCAGGCTTTATCGTGGCTGACCGCATCACGGTGGAAAGCCGCCGCGCTGGCCTGCCAGCAGACCAGGGCGTGCGCTGGGCCAGTGAAGGCACGGGCGAATTTGAGGTGGCGCAAATCGAACGCGCCCAGCGCGGCACATCCATCACTCTGCACTTGAAAGATGACGCGCAAGAATACTTGAACGCCTACAAGCTCAAAGGCGTGATCAACAAATATTCAGACCACATCTCACTGCCCATATTGATGGAAAAAGAAGAGTGGAAAGACGGCGAGTTGATCTCCAGCACCGACCCGGAAGGCGGACGCCAGCCCGGCGGCATGGCCAAAACCGGTGAATGGGAAACCGTCAACCAAGCTGCAGCGCTGTGGACGCGTGCCAAAAAAGACATCACACCCGAGCAGTACGACGAGTTTTATAAACAAATCAGCTACGACCAGCAAGCCCCGCTGGCTAGCACCCACAACCGTGTTGAAGGTGCAACTGAATACACCCAGCTGCTGTTCATCCCCAGCAAAGCGCCGATGGACATGTTCAACCGCGACAAGGCTGCGGGTGTCAAGCTGTACGTCAAACGCGTCTTCATCATGGACGATGCGCAGGCGTTGATGCCGGTGTATTTGCGTTTCGTTAAAGGCGTGGTGGACTCAGCCGATTTGCCGCTCAACGTCTCGCGCGAGCTGCTGCAAGAAAGCCGCGCCGTGAAAGCCATTCGGGAAGGCTGCACCAAGCGGGTGCTGGGCATGATTGAAGACCTGGCCAAACACAATACGCTGCCCTCATCGTCATCGTCATCGTCATCTTCGTCTGCCGATGGCGTGACCGATGTTGTCAAGAATGTGATCACTGACGTGGTCAGTGAGGAAGACAAAGCACAAGTCGGCAAGTTCGACACCTTCTACGCCGAGTTTGGCGCGGTACTCAAAGAAGGCCTGGGTGAAGACTTTGCCAACCGCGACCGCATCGCCAAGCTGCTGCGTTTTGCGTCGAGCACGACTGACACGGCCACTGTTAGCTTTGCCGATTACAAAGCCCGCATGAAGGACGGCCAAGACGCGATTTACTACATCACCGCTGACACACTGGCCGCTGCCAAAAGCAGCCCGCAACTGGAGATTTTCCGTAAAAAAGGCATTGAAGTGCTGCTGATGGCCGACCGTGTGGACGAGTGGGCGCTGAACTACCTGCACGAATTCGACGGCACACCGCTGCAATCGGTGGCCAAGGGCGCGGTTGATTTGGGCAAGCTGCAAGACGAGGGCGAAAAGAAAGCCGCCGAGCTGGCACAGACCGAATTCAAACCCACACTCGATAAATTGAAGGAAGCGTTGAAGGACGTTGCCAGCGACGTGCGCGCCACCAGCCGCCTGGTTGACTCTCCCGCCTGCCTGGTGGTGCAAGACGGCGACATGTCGACTCAGTTGGCCCGCATGTTGAAACAGGCTGGGCAAGCCGTGCCAGAGGTCAAACCGATTCTGGAAGTCAATGCCGAGCATCCGCTGGTCAAAAAGCTGGTCGATGCAAGCAATTTTGATGACCTGGCCCACATTATTTTCGACCAAGCCTTGCTGGCCGAAGGCGGCATGCCAGCTGACCCGGCGGCTTATGTCAAGCGGGTGAATGCACTGTTGATATAAGTGCGGCTCATTTGTTCAGCGGCGGCATTTCCAATGTCATCACCGCTGGGCCGTCTTTGCTGGCGGCCAACGTGACTTTGCGTGGTGCGGCTGATTGCAATATCAAGCCGTCTTCAATCGTGCTGCCGACCCGAAAAGCCTTGGCTGGTTTGTCGTCAATAACAATCAACGCCGCTTCTTGCCCTAGAGCGCCTGAAACAACACCTTTGAGTGCAAAGCGGTTGTTGTTGGCAGCCGTTACAGCTTGCGGCGCTACAGCCCCCAGCAGCCGTGCCAATGCAGCCGGGTCATTGGCGTTGCTTGAAGCGTTATTGGCAGAGACGGCGGGCGGCAGATTGACCTGACCGCCATTTGAGGTGATTTGCAGACCCCAGTAGCCAGCGCCAGCGGCCGCAAGCGCCCAAGCCGCAAATGTCGCGGTGTGTAAAACCAGTCGTTGTTGGGTTGAAGCCAGCATGGGCGGATTATGATTGAATTTATCCAGTTCATTTACCTCCACTTACCCAACGCCAACCCATGAAGCCTTCTCCATTTTCTGCAAGTCGCCTGTTGCATCGCGGCTTTACCCTGATCGAGCTGATGGTCGTGCTGGTCATCATTGGCGTGCTGGCGGCGTTGATCGTGCCCAACGTGCTCGAGCGGGCTGACGACGCCCGAGTGATGGCCGCGCGTACCGACACCAGCAACCTGATGCAGGCGCTCAAGCTGTACAAGCTGGACAACCAGCGCCTGCCCACGCCCGAGCAGGGCTTGGCCGCGCTGATCGCCAAGCCTACCAGCGGGCCGATTCCGCCTAACTGGAAGCCGTATCTGGAAAAACTGCCGAACGACCCATGGAATCGTCCGTATCAGTATTTGAACCCTGGCATCAAGGGCGAGGTCGATGTGATGTCGTTCGGCGCTGACGGGGTAGCTGGCGGTGAAGGCAAAAACGCAGATGTGGGCAGCTGGCAGTAGCCGCTTGCAGCGAGCGCGGGCCTACCCAGCCCGGCAGGGCGGTTTTACCCTGCTGGAGCTGCTGGTGGTGATCACCATCATTGCTGCTGCGTCAACCGGCGTTGCATTGGCGCTGCGCGACGGCACGCAAACCGCGCTGGACCGAGACGCCCAGCGCTTGGCCGTGCTGTTCGAATCTGCCAGGGCGCAGTCGCGCGCCACGGGTGTTGCGGTGACGTGGCAGGCCACGGCCAACGGCTTTGAGTTTGGCGGGTTGAGCCAGGCAACGCTGCCCAGTCGCTGGTTGTCACCCTCGACCCGCGTCGTCGGCACGGCCAGTGTGCAGCTGGGGCCTGAGCCGATGATTGGCGCGCAGGCTGTGCAATTGATTGACGATACGCAGCGTGGCAATACGCAGGCCACCACTGTGCGCATTGCCACCGACGGGCTGCGGCCTTTTGCGCTGCAGTCCACCGCTTCATCCAAAGGCCTGCCTTGAAGCTGCCGCGCCTTAATGCTTGCCAAGGCTTCACTTTGATTGAGGTGCTGGTGGCGCTAAGTATCGTGGCGGTGGCGCTGGCCGCGGGTACCCAGGCCATGCAGGCGCTCACCAGCAATTCAGCGCGCCAGGCGGATGTGCTGCTGGGCCAGCTGTGCGCTGAAAACGAGCTCGTCAAAATACGCCTGTCGCGCCAGTTGCCCAGTGTGGGCGACTCTACCGCGCTGTGTGAACAAGCCGGCCGAACCCTGCAAGTGCAGGTGACGGTTAGGCCCACGCCCAATCCGCAGTTCAGGCGGGTTGATGCCAAGGTCAGCGACGCAGGCTCATCAATTTTGCAGCTGTCGACGGTAGTGACGCAGTATTGAAATGCGAGCTAAAACCAGGTCACCACTCAAGCGCAAAAGGCAGTCCGCTAAATTTAGGGGCTTTACCTTGATTGAGCTGCTGGTGGCGCTGTCGGTCATGGCGCTGATGGCGCTGCTCAGTTGGCGCTCGATTGACGGCATGTCGCGTGCGCAAGTGGCGGTCAGCCAGCGCTCTGACCAGATGCTGACGCTTCAAGCCGGGCTGGCTCAGTTCAAGTTCGATCTGAACGCCATGGCGCAAACGCCGCGCGTGACCAGCCTGGACTGGGACGGCCGGGTGCTGCGCCTGACACGCATAGCGCCCAACGCCAGTGACGGCCTGCAAGTGGTGGCCTGGACGCGCCGCTTTGACGCGGACGGCCAGTGGCTGCGCTGGCAGTCGCCGCCCAGCCGCGTGTTTGTCAGCTGGCAGCAGTCCTGGAACCTTGCTGCGCTGTGGGCGCAAAACCCCAGTTTTGAGAGCAAAAAGTCTGAAACCGCCGTTACGCCACTGATTGATTGGCAAATTTTTTACTTCCGTAACAACGCCTGGAGCAACCCGCTGTCCAGCGAGGGCACGGGTGCGCTGGTCAGCCTAGGTGCGCTTGCTCCCGTGCTGGTGCCAGACGGTATTCGGCTGGTGCTGAACTTGCCGCCCGGACAGGGCGTGGCCGGCAAACTAACGCAGGACTGGGTGCGGCCTACTTTTGGGGGTGACAAGCCATGAACGGCTTGCAAGCCAAGCGCCTGGCGCGCCAGACCGGTGCTGCGCTGCTGTCGGCCATGCTCACGGTAACGCTGGTCGCCACGTTTGCCTCGGGTGCTCTGTGGCAGCAATTTAGAAGTTTGCAGGTGGAAACCGCTGAGCGCTCACGTTTGCAGTCATCGTTGATTTTGACCGGTGCGCTTGATTGGGCGCGGCTGATTTTGCGCGAAGACGCACGCACTGGCGGCGCAGACCACTTGGCCGAGCCCTGGGCTGTGCCGCTTGAGGAGGCGCGTTTATCCAGCTTTTTGGCGGTTGACGGCAACACCCAAGATACTGACCGCGACGCGTTTTTGTCCGGTTCGATCATCGACATGCAAAGCCGCTTGAACATCGCCAACCTGGTCGAAGGTGCGGTGATGTCAGCGCCCGGTTTGGCCAGCTTTCGGCGCCTGTTTGACCGGCTCGACTTGCCGCCGCAAATGCTTAACGCCTTGTCGGAAAACTACTTGGAGGCTGCCAAAAAAGCCAACACCACCAACGCCGTGACCAGTGCGAATCAAGCCGATTGGCTGCTACCGCAGCGCTTGAATCAGCTGGCTTGGCTGGGTCTTGACGAGGCCACGTTGGCCGTGCTCATCCCGTACGTCACCGTGTTGCCGGTGCGCAGCCCGGTTAACCTGAACACCGCCAGCGCGATGGTGCTGCTGGCCAGCACGCCGGGGCTTGACATGGCGGGTGCTGAAAAGCTGATCGCCGCCCGCTCGCGCAAACACTTCAGCACGCTGGCTGATGCGGCTGTGGCGCTGGGTAATCCGGCGGTCGCATTTACAGAAGGCATACACAGCGTCGCGTCCCGCTTTTTTGAGGTGCGTGGGCAATTGCGGCTTGAAGACTTGACGGTGTACGAACGCTCCCTGGTGCAGCGCGATGGCTTGTCGGTTCGTACCCTGTGGCGGGTGCGCGGCGTATTAAACGACACGCCAACGCCCGCGGGCAACGGCGCACGGCCAGGCGGTGTGCCTAGCGTGCCTCGCCCGTGAAATTTTGCACACCTACAATGTTAAAAGTTTTAACGCCAACCAGCTGTTCATGAGCCTTCACATTGTCTGTTTACCCTCTGTTGATGCAGGCTTGTCAGCCAGTTATGACTACGCACGCTCCAGTGACGGCCGGCAGTCAACCAAACCACTAGATGTGGGCAGTGCCGCAGCGGCGCTGCTGCCTGCACCGGCGCGTGGTGCCGAGCTGGTGGTGGTGGTTCCTGCAGCTGCGCTGTCCTGGCACAGCGTTGAGCTGCCCGCCGGTTTGAATGCTGCATCGTCTCGCCTGCGGTCCGTGCTGGGCGGTTTGCTTGAAGACCGTCTGCTTGACGATGAGGAAAAGCTGCACTTTGCGCTAGCCCCTGCTACCGGCACCGCCCCCGGCGGGCAAACCTGGGTTGCCGCATGTGACAAGGCTTGGCTCACGGGTCATTTGCAGGCGCTCGAGGCGGCGCAAATGCCGGCCAGCCGGGTCGTACCCGAGTTCGCGCCCGATACCGGCACCCTGGAATTGCATGCGGTAGACGGTAGAGATGGTAGTGATTCGGCCAGCTGGGTAATGACAGGAGACGCCGTAGGTGGTCTGATGCGCTTGCCGTTTTCTGCTGCGGCGCTGTCTGTCATCCCCAGCGTCAAAGATCAACCATCGTTGGCGGTGTTTGCCGAGCCAGCCCTGGCTGCGCAGGCCGAGCAATTGAGTCAGTCCAGCGTTAGCTTGATGACCCGTCCGCAGCGCTGGCTGGACGCGACGCGTTCGGCTTGGGACCTGGCCCAGTTTGAATTGGCGCAAAACGCTCGCGCTCGTCACGTTAAAAAACTAGGCGCTTTGCTGGGTAGTTTGCTGACGGAGCGCCAGTGGCGGCCGGCTCGTTGGGGTGTTGGTGTGTTTTTAGTCGCCAATCTGACCGGGTTGAATGTATGGGCCTGGCAGCAAAATGCCCAGCTGGACACAACGCGCGCGGCTATCCAAAGCAGCTTGATGCAAACTTTCCCGAGCGTCAAA
>JAYWFR010000176.1:0-4118 GCA_043778695.1 Polaromonas sp.
GCTGACCGCGACCTGGATGTTGGACGAACCTTCGCGGATAGCCTGCGCGTGACTTTGCAGCTTGTTGTAAGACTTGAAGGCGACGAAGCCAAGAATGACCGTGACCCAGAACAGCAGCCAAAAAACAGTGCTCAAAAATCCCCACATGAATTAACTTTCTTTGATTGATTAATGGGTGTTGGCAAACAACACGCGACGGGTCATTTGCCAGACGGTGTTGCGAGCGCTTTTTCGATTTTTTTATCAGTTTTGTACTGGCCCAGTGCGTAGACTGCCCATATCGTCGCCGGAATCCAGCCGATAAGGGTTATCTGAAGTAGGAGGCAGACAACGCCTGCTATTGGGCGGCCAATAGTAAAGAAAACGGTGAAAGGCAAAAGTAGGGCGAGCAGCAAGCGCATTGATTTCTCCTGAAGATTTTTGTAACATTTACAAAGCGAATATTACATGATCGACATACCAATTTACCAATGCAAGCCTCCCGACGATTGCCCGGTGCTTTATGTTGAATACTTTGTTGTTATATCGCCAGATCTGGTCGCTGCGATCAAGTGGCGAGGCTTTTCGCGTACTGCTCTGGCACGCACACCGGGCTCACACCAAGGCGTTTACGACATCTTGCATAAAAAACGCAAGCTTCGCTTGAACACGTACGCGCTTTGCATCATGAGCTGTTGATTTCGGCCGATGTGTTGATACAGACTTATTGAGATATTTAAATCGCCGCGCGAGCTCCGATCTGCGGCGTACGTGGCCTGCGCGTAGTTGATACCGGCGTGATGCCGCTCATTACCAGCGGCAATACCAATTCACCGACGCTGATGATTGCCGAGAAAGCGGCTGAGTGGATTTATGCGGGGGTTTGAATGTGCACTCCCTCTCCCTCTGAGAGAGGGCAGGTGTGAGGGTTAGCGATATACGACTCGTATTGCGGCTTACGTTGACGCGGCCAGCGTTGACCACACAGGAGTAAATCATGGCAAAAAAGACAGTTGAGATTGAGCTGGTCAAAACCGACGCAGGTTACCGCCGTGCGCTTAAACAGGTTTCATATTTCTTTGACCACCCTCCAACCGCGGGCTCAGCTATTGAAGCGGAATTTGAGTTGTTGATGATGATGGTCGAGCGCTATGAGGCTGAACACTTTGTTGTTAAATCGCCAGATCCGGTTGCTGCGATTGAGTTTGCGATAGAGCAGCGCGGCTTGTCGTCAGCTGATCTGGCAGGTGTATTGGGTTCACGCCAGCGCGTTCACGACATCTTGCAAAAAAAGCGAAAGCTATCGCTTGAACATGTACGCGCTTTGCATGACAAGCTGTTGATTCCGGCCGATGTGTTGATTCAGGCTTATTGAAAATAGCACAAACAAAATGCAGCTCTGTCCGCCCCAAATCGCCCCGTGACGCCGCTATGACCACTCTCACCCTGAACGAAATCCGCATTCGCGCCGCCGCATTCGCAAAAGACTTCAGCGATGCCAGCCGCGAAAACGCTGAGTCGCAAATCTTTTGGCATGAGTTCTTTCAGGTCTTTGGCCTGCCCAAACGCCGGGTGGTGAGCTTTGAAAAGAACGTGCAAAAACTTGGCAATAAAGCCGGGCGTATTGATGTGTTTTGGCCAGGCACGCTGCTTATCGAGCAAAAGTCGCGCGGCAAAGACCTGGACGCTGCTTTTAGCCAAGGCAATGACTACTTTCATGGCTTGAGTAATGACGAGCTGCCGCACTACGTCATCGTCAGCGACTTTGCGCGCATTCGCTTGATTGATGTAGACGGCGACCAAGCGCCTTTAGAGTTTGATTTAAAAGACCTGCCAACGCACATCGAACGCTTTGGCTTTATTGCCGGGTACGAGCCACGCCAGCAGCGCGAAGACGTGCCGCTTAACCAGCGGGCAGTTGACACGCTGGGCGAGCTGCACGACTTGCTCAAAGCCGACGGCTTTACCGGCCACCGGCTTGAAGTGCTGCTGGTGCGTCTGCTGTTTTGCCTGTTTGCGGACGACACCGGCATTTTTACGCCCAAGGGCGCGTTTGAAGACTTGGTGGCATTGAGCAAACCCGACGGCAGCGACTTGGGCGCAACGCTGTCGCGCCTGTTTGGCGTGCTCAACACCAAAACTGAAGACCGCCAAAAGTCATTGGACGAACGCTTTGACGCCTTCCCCTACGTCAACGGCCGCCTGTATGCCGACAAACAAGACATTCCTGAATTTTCAAGCGCCATGCGCGCCAAGCTGCTGGCCTGCTGCGGCATTGCCTGGGGCGCTATTTCGCCCGCCGTATTTGGTGCCATGTTTCAAAAAATCATCAGCTTGGAGCCGGGCGACCGCCGCCGCCAGATGGGCGCGCACTACACCAGCGAGGCAAACATCCTCAAGCTCATCAAGCCGCTGTTTCTGGATGAGCTGGAAGCAGAGTTTGAAAAAGTCAAACGCAACAAAAACCAGTTGTTTGAGTTTCAAAAAAAGCTACGCCACCTGGTGTTTTTAGACCCAGCCTGCGGCTGCGGCAACTTTTTGGTCATCACTTACCGCGAGCTGCGCAGGCTGGAGCTGCGGGTACTACGCGCTGCCGAAGCGTTTGGCAGCATCACCCGTGAGGTGTTTGAACAAACGGGCGTCAACGTCGACCAGTTTTACGGCATTGAGGTCGAAGACTTCCCCGCTCAAATTGCCCAGGTAGCCATGTGGCTGGTTGACCACCAGATGAACCTGGAGGCTGGGCAGTTTTTTGGCGATTGGATCAAACGTATACCGCTGGACAAGTCAGCTGAAATTCGCCACGGCAACGCGCTGCGGATTGAATGGGCTGACTTTTGCCCGCCGGGCAAGCTCAACTACATCTTGGGGAATCCGCCGTTTATTGGCTACAGCTACCAAACGGCTGACCAAAAAGAAGACTTGGCGTTTGTCACTAAAGGCATTCAAGGCGTGGGCGTGCTGGACTACGTTTGCGGCTGGTATTTAAAAGCTGCGCAATATGTTTCAGGCAGCCAGGTGGGTGAGGCCAGTCGCGACCGCAAAGAGTTTGCAGACGTAGCATTTGCAGCTGCCAAAGCCAAGACGCGCAAAAAATCTGTCGACTCTGCGATGGACGATATGTTCGTCAGCTTTGACAAACAGGAATCCGCCAACCGTAGGCAAGTACGCTGCGCGTTTGTGTCGACTAACAGCATCACGCAGGGCGAACAGGTCGGCGTGCTGTGGGGCGAAATGTTGCGCATGGGTATGGAGATTGACTTTGCCCACCGCACCTTCCAGTGGAGCAACGACGCTCCGGGCAAGGCTGCGGTGCATTGCGTGATTGTGGGTTTTGGCGCAACAAGCCAGCGCAGCAAGCAGCTTTGGTCGTACGCCGATGTGAAGGCTCCGGCGGAGGGCGCAAAGGTTACGCAGATCAATCCATATTTGGTGGATGCGCCAATTGCGTTGATTCAAAAACGGCGTGGGCCAATTTGTGCGGTACCTGAAATGATTTTCGGAAGCAAAGCAACTGACGGTGGTAATTTGCTTTTGTCAGATCAAGAAAAAACAGAGCTACTTTCCTTAGAGCCGGATGCTGCGGTTTGGATTCGCCCATTTTTAGGCGCTGACGAATTTATCAACGGAATATCGCGGTGGTGCCTTTGGCTGGAGAAGTGCCCTCCAACTGAATTGGCAAAACTCGAACTTGTGAAAGCGCGCGTTGACGCCGTTCGGGCAATGAGACTGGCCAGCACAAAAGAGCCAACTCGAAAACTGGCTCTAACACCTGCACTGTTTGGTGAAAACCGCCAAATCGCAGCTGATTACTTGCTGATACCGCGCGTCAGCTCTGAGCGCCGCCAGTATGTGCCGATTGGATATCTGGATGCAAACACGGTTTGCGGTGACGCCAACTTCATGCTCCCCAACGCCCAACTCTTCCACTTCGCCCTCCTGTGCAGCCACATGCACATGGCCTGGATGCGCTACGTTTGCGGTCGGTTGAAGAGCGACTTTCGCTACTCCAACACCATCGTCTACAACAACTTTCCGTGGCCAAATATCGTCAATTTTCTGCCAAAATCCGTATCAGATGAGTCTGTAGCCCAACTTAGATTCAATCACGAGTTGCGAATTTACCAGTGTTAGAGAGT
>JAYWFR010000177.1:0-23711 GCA_043778695.1 Polaromonas sp.
TGACATCGATGGTGCCTTGGGCGAATCGATGGGCAATACGCGAACCCTTGGACGTGAAACGGCGGCTATCAATTGGATGGTGACGCAGAACTTCAGGGATGGCAAAGCGATGGACACTACCAACTCAGAAAAAAATGAAGTGCGCTACCAGCAACGCGGCTATGCCAAGTACGTTGAAGTGGCGGCGCTGTTTGGTTGGGACAAGCTGGAAAAATTTTGGGGTGAAGAAAACCGGGTGGCCATACCGGGCAAGGATCCGTCCATCGAAACCGACAGCAGGATACTGCGCATGTCGATTGCTGCTGGCGTAGACCTTACCCCGCTGATCCACTTTTGGGGCATTCAGCCGAACGACGCGCCCAAGCTCAAAGCCGCTATCGCTGCCGCAAGTTTGCCCAGCTCCGCCGCGATCTACGACCGCCTGAAAATTTACCAAGGACTGATACCGATGACGAACGCGGCATTTAAAACGCACGCGGCCGTGTTTTTAGACAAACCGACGGCATCCATCAGCGGTGCTGGCAAGAGCCTGGACTATGGCGAAGGCTGGTATTCGGTTTGGCTCAATACTTACGGCGCATCAGAGGGCCAGGCAGCGCAAACTGCCATGAACAACATTCTTGCCAAATACTTTCCCAACGGCAAACCGTAGCAGGTGAGGGCACTATGCGTGTCCCATTTGTGCCTCATTCACCGGTAAAAATGCCGCCAGCCCAAGCAAAACGGGCACAAGCAGCTACTCAAGCAATAGCGTTTTGCGTCGTATATCAAGGTTTGGTAGCAGTTGATGCGGCCGCTAACCAGGAACTGCGGACGGCGTCAATAGATGGGTCTGAATGCTGCTGACAGCATGGCTGCAGGCGCCAAGTTTCAAGATGCTTTGAACTTGTTCACCCGGCTGGTGAATATTGGCGATGCGAAATCACTCGCCTGCCACCCCGCCAGCACCACGCACAGACAGTTGAACCCAGACGAGCTAGCCAAAGCTGGCGTCCAGCCAGATATGGTTCGCCTGTCAATTGGCATTGAGCACATTGATGATCTGATGGCTGATTTGGATCAGGCGCTGGCTGTGGTGTAGGCGGCCACAGCCCAACAAAAACCTGCGCATGTTGCTATGAATAAAATAGCTGCTTGCGCCTGTATTGAGTAGGCTACCAGTAGATAGTCGTGTGGCATTTGCACATCGAAAAAGGACACTATGAGCTGGATCATTCTTGTCATTGCCGGGCTGTTTGAATTAGCTTGGGCTGTCGGCCTAAAGTACACCGAGGGCTTTACGCGGCTGTGGCCCGCTGCCGGCACCTTGCTGGCGATGGGCAGCAGCACTGGCTTGCTTGGCATCTCCATGAAGTCGTCGCTTGAGGGCACCGCCTATGCAGTGTGGGTAGGCGTTGGTGCTGTCGGCACTGCGATTTTGGGGATTTTTCTGTTCAATAAACCGGCCAACGCTGGGCGGCTGGCCAGCTTTGCCCTCATTCTGGCGGGAATCACTGGGTTGAAGCTAGCGACGCCCACGAGGCGCTACATTGCATTTATGCAAAAAACCGGCTTTTGTTAGCATAAATAAGTGCTGAAACGCAATAAATATGAGGGCAAGACGCTCACTAATTCATAGCAATTGACCACCTGTCAGACGTAGTCAGTGATGGGCACGCAGCTGCACATCAGGTTGCGGTCGCCATACACGTTGTCCACCCGGCCGGTGGTGGGCCAGTATTTTGATGTTTTGAGTGCTGCGACGGGAAAGGCTGCTACCTCAGGTGAATACGGCCTGTTCCACTCAGCGGCGATGACGCTGCTTGAGGTGTGCGGCGCGTGTTTGAGCGGGTTGTTGTCTTGCGGCCAAGTACCGTTTTCAATCTTTGCAATTTCTTGGCGAATTGAAATCATGGCGCTGATGAAGCGGTCGATTTCTTTAAGGTCTTCGCTTTCAGTCGGCTCCACCAACAGCGTGCCCGCCACCGGAAAGCTGAGTGTCGGCGCATGAAAGCCGTAGTCCATCAAGCGCTTGGCTACGTCTTCCGCGGTCACGCCGCTTGTTTCTTTAAGCGGGCGCAAGTCCAGTATGCATTCATGCGCGACATAGCCTGCCTCGCTGGCATACAGCGTGGGGAAGTGCTCTTTCAGGCGGGTGCTGATGTAGTTGGCTGACAGGATAGAAATTTCGGTGGCTTGCTTCAAGCCCTCTGGGCCCATCATGCGGCAGTACATCCAGCTGATGGGCAGCACGGCTGCGTTGCCTAGCGGAGCAGCCGAGATAGCGCCCACGCCGTTCACTGCGATGCCGCCTGCTGCGTGCCCCGGCAAATACTGCACCAAGTCTGCCACCACGCACACCGGGCCAACACCTGGCCCGCCGCCGCCGTGCGGAATGCAAAAGGTTTTGTGTAAATTGAGGTGACTGACGTCGCCGCCAAATTCGCCCGGCGCGGCTGTGCCGACCAGTGCGTTCATGTTGGCACCGTCTACGTACACACGTCCGCCGTGGCTGTGGACCAGCGCGCACAGCTCTTTGACATTGGCTTCAAACACACCGTGGGTCGATGGGTAAGTGATCATGACTGCTGCCAGATTGGCGCTGTGTTGCTCGCACTTGACCTTCAGGTCCGCCATGTCGACATTGCCCTGCGCATCGCAGCCAGTGACCACGACTGTCATGCCCGCCATTTGTGCGCTGGCTGGGTTGGTGCCGTGGGCTGAAGCGGGTATCAGGCAAATGTTGCGGTGGCCCTGACCGCACGCATCGTGAAACGCTTTGATGACCAGCATGCCTGCGTATTCGCCCTGCGAGCCAGCGTTGGGTTGCAAGCTGATGCCCGCGTAGCCAGTGGCCTGGCACAGCCAGTCGCGCAGCTGCTGATCAAGTTCGGCGTAGCCTTGCTGCTGGTCGGCGGGTGCAAACGGGTGCATGTTGGCAAACTCGGGCCAGGTAATCGGAATCATCTCGCTGGTGGCATTCAGCTTCATGGTGCATGAGCCAAGCGGAATCATGCTGCGGTCTAGCGCCAAATCTTTGTCGCTCAAGCGCCGGATGTAGCGCAGCATCGACGTTTCTGAATGGTGTGTGTTGAACACCGGATGGGTTAAAAAATCACTGGTGCGGCGCAGCTCAGCGGGGATGAGCGGCTCGATACCTTTTTCAAAATCAGCGACTTCAGGGATAGCCTGGCCCGGCTTGGCGAAGATCGACCAAAGCAGTTCAATGTCGGCTCTAGTGGTT
Source organism: Polaromonas sp. (assembly GCA_043778695.1). Taxonomy (GTDB): domain Bacteria; phylum Pseudomonadota; class Gammaproteobacteria; order Burkholderiales; family Burkholderiaceae_C; genus Polaromonas. The sequence continues at coordinate 3,224 of JAYWFR010000177.1, forward strand.
GTTTCGTCCAACGCGATGTATAGGTAATTTTCGTAGTCAATTCGTAAGTTAACGCCCATTTTACGAGCGCTAGCAGCTATTGAATGTGTAGCATCATCGGTCTTCAGGCTGATAGTATCAAAAGCATTTTGCGGGCGAACGGGGCACCCCATGTCTGTCAGGCCACGCGCCAAAATAGCGGTGTAGCTGGCTACGCGCTGCGCAATGCGCTTCAAGCCCTGTGGGCCGTGGTAGACCGCATACATGCTGGCCACAACGGCTGGTAACACCTGTGCGGTGCAAATGTTCGACGTGGCTTTTTCACGCCGAATATGTTGCTCGCGGGTTTGCAGCGCCAGGCGATAAGTCGGGTTGCCATGCACGTCTACGCTTACGCCAACCAGCCGGCCGGGCATTGACCGTTTAAATTCATCCTTGCAGGCTAAATACGCCGCGTGCGGGCCACCGGCACCCATCGGCATGCCAAAGCGTTGCGTGGTGCCGACCACAATATCCGCACCCCATTCGCCCGGTGGCGTCAACAGCGTCAGCGCCAGCGGGTCAGCGGCGGCAATAAAGGCTGCTTGCTTGGCGTGCACCACGGCCACGTCGGCGCGCAGGTCGTCGATGCGGCCGCTGGTGGCGGGGTATTGCGCCAACACTGCAAAGTAGTCGCCTTGCAATGCCGTACGCCATTCAAGGGCAGAGTTGGCCAGCAGTACCGTGATGCCCAGCGGCTTGGCGCGGGTTTGAATCACCTCAATGGTTTGCGGATGGCAGTCGCCTGCGACAACAAAGGTGCTGCTTTTGCTCTTCACACTGCGCTTGGCCAGCGTCATGGCTTCTGCGGCAGCGGTAGCTTCGTCCAGCATCGACGCGTTGGCGATAGGCATTCCCGTTAAGTCGCAAATCATGGTTTGGAAGTTGATGAGTGCTTCCATCCTTCCCTGCGAAATTTCAGCCTGATACGGCGTGTAGGCGGTGTACCAAGCCGGGTTCTCCAAAATGTTGCGCAGGATCACGCCGGGCGTGTGGGTGCCGTGGTAGCCCTGGCCAATAAAACTTTTGAGGACCTTGTTCTTTGATGCAATCGCTTTGAGCTGCTTGAGTGCTTCAGCCTCAGTCACGGGCGCCGGAATCGCCATCACGCTTGAGCGTGCAATCGACGGCGGAATGATCGCCTCCATCAGCGTCCGGCGCGATGCTGCGCCTAGCACGCTAAGCATGTGGGCCTCGGCCGCATCGTCGATGCCAATGTGGCGGGCGATGAATTCGGATGTGTTTTCCAGGTCGGCTAAAGGTTTGGCGGATTGCATCAGCATGGTTTATTCCTAAATGTAGGCCTCGAGAAAATAGGTTTAAGCGTTTGCGGAAAAGACCGAGTAGCTGGTTTCATCCATCAGGGCATCGAGTTGCGACGCATCAGACAGCTTGACCTTAAAAAACCAGCCCGCACCCAGCGGGTCAGAGTTGGCCAAGGATGGGTCGGCGCGCAGCGTTTCGTTCACCTCAGTCACCTCGCCGCCCACTGGCATGTACACGTCCGCTGCGGCCTTGACTGACTCGACAACACCAGCGGTTTCTTTTTGGGCGAACAAGGCGCCGACCTCGGGCAGGTCCACAAACACCACATCGCCCAGCGCGTCTTGCGCGTGGACGGTGATGCCAACAGTGGCAATATCACCTTCAATTTTCAGCCACTCGTGGTCTTCGGTGTATTTGATCGTCATGGTGTTTCTCCAATTAAAAGATGAAAGGCGTTAAGAAAATTCAGCCGCGAAAGTAGTTGTTTGAAACAAATGGCATGGCGCACACTTCCATCAACACGGGTTTGCCGCGCACCATGGCGTTGAGGTGTGTGCCAAGGGCTGCAAATTCAGGAGCAACATAGCCCATGGCGACGGGTTGGTTGATGCTGGGGCCAAGCAGGCCACTGGTGACTTCGCCGATCACCGCTGCGCTCATGGCGTGCAAGGCAGCGTGGTCGCGCACGGGCACGCGTTCGAGCGCCTTCAAGCCGACGCGTTTGCGGCTCAGTTGGGTGGGGTCAGCCAGTTGCGCGAGTATTTTTTCAGCACCAGGAAAGCCGCCCGCTCGCGCTCCGCCTGCACGCCGTACTTTTTGAATCGCCCAATTCAGATTGGCCTCAATCGGTGTGGTGGTGGTGTCAATGTCGTTACCGTACAAGCACAGCCCAGCTTCTAGCCGCAGTGAATTGCGCGCGCCCAGGCCAACAGGTTTGACTTCGGGTTGCGCCAGCAATGCGCGAGCGAGCTTTTCGGTTTGTGAGCTGTGCACTGAGATCTCAAAACCGTCTTCTCCCGTGTAGCCGCTGCGGGTTAAAAAACAGTCGCAGCCCGCCACATCAAAGCGGCCACCCGTCATGAAGACCAGTTTTTCAACGCCGGGCGCAAGGCGACTGAGTGCAGTCACGGCTTGCGGGCCTTGCAGCGCCAGCAAAGCATAGTCAGGCATGGCTGTTACTTTGCAGTGGTCGCCGATTTTCTGCTGGATATGGGCGTTGTCAGCAACCTTGCAAGCGCCGTTGACAATGATGAAAATACTGGCACCGGTGTTGAAAAACATCAGGTCGTCCATGATGCCGCCTGCATCGTTTAGTAGCAAGCCGTATCGTTGTTTACCCGCTGGCAAGTCAATCACGTCGACAGGCATCAGGCTTTCAAACGCTACAGCAGCGCCAGCGCCCTCAAGCCGCAACTGGCCCATGTGCGAAACATCAAAAAGCCCAGCGGCGGTGCGGGTGTGCAAATGCTCGGCCATCAGGCCTGCCGGGTACTGAACCGGCATGGAATAACCCGCAAACGGCACCATACGCGCACCCAGTTCTGTGTGCAAATCGTGCAGCGGTGTTTTTAACAGTTGATCATCAGGGGACAAGCAATACTCCTGGGGCAAACATTTAGGTTTTTGGGGTCAGAGCCCAAATTCACAGTGCCTCTGGCACACCCGTTGGGCGCGATGCTTTGCATCGCTATGAAATTGGTGTCTGACCCCAATATCCGTTGCCCCTGCTGTCCTGGGTACCTGAGAGATTCACCCGGCGATGCGGGCTTGCTCCTTCGGTGAGTTGCAAATGCAACTTCTCTCCAGTAGGGAACGACCCAAACGCAGTGCGCTTGAGGCGTTTGTCAGTCCTTTTGCCTGAGCGTTCAATGCACCATAGTGGGTTGCACTTGCGCCTTCGGCGGCTCTCAAATAGTCATCTTTCGAGAACTCTCTCCTGACTGTCAAAGTGTAGCTGATACCGCTACTTGAATCCCATCGCGTGTGGTGCCCAGGTACTGAGTGCAGGCAAAAATGTCAGTAACACCAGCACTGCACCATGCGCCCACAAAAATGGCACCAACTCGCGCACCAACGGCCCCATCGGCACGCGGGATACGTTTGACGTAACAAACAGCAACCCCCCCACGGGGGGCGTGATCATGCCCAGCGTCAGGTTGTAAATCACGATCATGGCGAAATGAATCGGGTCAATGCCCAGTTTGGCAGCCACTGGCGCAAGTATTGGGGCCAGCACCATCACCCCCGGCAGGGGTTCAATAAAAATACCGAACAGCAGCAAAAAGATGTTGACGAAAATCAAAAACATCCAGGGTGACAGCTGCATACCGATGATCCAATCGGCGACCTGCTGCGGCAGGCCTTCAATCGTCAACACCCATGCAAAAGACGCTGACAGGCCAATAATGATGAGCACTGATGCCGTCAGCAGGGCAGACCTCGACAAAATGTCGGGCAAAGCCTTCCACTCAAGTGTGCGGTATATAAATTTGCCGCAAATTAGCGCATAAAAAACCGCTACAACAGATGCCTCTGTCGGCGTAAACCAGCCTGCACGCATGCCGCCCAAAATCAGCACGGGCAGCAGTAGTGCGGGAATCGCTTTGTAGGTGGTTTGCAGCACTTCAGGCCATGGGGGCATGCCCCCGTCGCCCTTGTAATTGCGTTTTTTAGAGACGTAAAAATTCACAACACACATTGCCACGGCAATCAAGACGCCCGGTATAAGTCCCGCAACAAACAAGGCGCCCACCGACACCCTATCGTCTTGCAGTGCATAAATAATCATGATGATGGAGGGCGGAATAATCGGCCCCACAATGGCCGTAGCCGCTGTCAAGGCTGCGGCGTAAGAGCGGTCATAACCCGCCTTGTCCATCATGCGAATCAGCATCGAGCCAGGGCCAGCCGCGTCGGCCAGGGCTGACCCTGAAATGCCGGAGAAGAACGTCAACGACACCACGTTGGTGTAACCTAGGCCACCGCGTTTGTGTCCAACGAACTGCCCAGCAAATTTAAGCAAGACTTCAGTTAATGACCCGCCGCTCATGAGTTCTGCCGCCAAAATAAAAAACGGCACTGCCATCAATGGAAAGCTGTCCATGCCGGTAAAGGTTTCTTTGAGCAGGACAAAAAGCGGGTAGTTGTCAGCCAAAATCAGTGCTGTAGCTGTGGCCAGGCCGAGCGCAAATGCTACCGGTACCCCCATGGCGAGGTAAACGCAGGCGGCAATTAGCAGGATCAGGCTGGCGCTCATAGCGAGGCACTCGCTGTTGCGTCAAAGTGCGCGTCAGACGCGAATTCGCGCTTCACAACGTACTGGCGAACAATTAATAACCAATGCACAACCAGCAACACTCCGCCCACTGGCATGGCGGCGTATACGTAGCCAAAAGGTATTTGCGTGACAGCAGTTAATTGAAACATGGCGCGGTTCATGTACAGCCAGCCGTACCAGATCATGAATACGAAAAAAGCAAACAACAGCAAAGCGATAACGGCGCGCATGGCCTGGGCTAAGGCTTTGGGCAACGCGTCTTGCAAGTTTTCAACGGCGATGTGCCCACCGTAGCGAAGCACTGGCCCAGCGCCTAAAAACGTCAGCCAGATCATCAAGTGGCGGGACACTTCTTCTGCCCATTCAATCGACTGGTTGGTCAAATACCGCAACGCGACATTTACAAAAATAATCACTGACATGGCTGCCAACAAGGCAATCAGTGTCCAGCGGTTGGCACTTAAAAAATAGCGTTCAAAGGTCTTCAAAATCGTCTCCCGTGAGCTGGCATTCGAAAAAAAGCCGCCCGATAATTTATCGGGCGGCTACAGGCTTGCCAGTTAGCGAACGTCCTGAATCTTCTTGATATTCTCAGCACCGAACTCTTTGCCATAGGCAACGTAGGCTGGTTTCAGCGCGTCCCTAAATGCTTGACCATCAACTGTTTTGATGACTTTCATGCCTTCTTTTTCTAGCTGGGCAATACCGGTGTTTTCGTCATCATTGACGCGCTTGCGCTGGGCAATGGTGGCCTTTTTGGTGGCTTCCAAAAAAACCTTTTTATCTGCATCAGACAACTTGCCCCAAACTTTGGGGGATAGCAACAGCAGCGCTGGTGAATAAACGTGACCCGTCAGAGACAAGTGGTTTTGCACCTGTGAAAACTTTGAGGCCAAGATGACCGGAATTGGATTTTCTTGACCATCGACCGTGCCTTGCTGGAGCGCACCGAAAAGTTCAGGAAACGCCATGGGCGTGGGCAGTATGCCGAAGGTGCGGTAACCGTCCATGTGCACCTTGTTTTCCATGGTACGCATTTTCAAACCGGCCGCATCAGACGGTTTGACGATGTCGCGCTTGCTGTTGGTCATGTGGCGAAAGCCGTTTTCTGTCCAGCCCAGCGCGATGATGCCTTTGCTCGGGAATTTGGTCAAAATCTCTTGGCCAATCGGGCCGTCCATGACTTTACGGGCATGGTCGTAGTCGCGAAATAAAAACGGAATGTCGACAATTTTGACTTCGGGCACAAAGTTGCCCACCGGGCCTGTCGAGGTGTTGACCACGTCTTGCACGCCCAGCTGGATGGCCTCAATCATTTCGCGCTCACCGCCTAACGCCGAGCTGGGGAAATGCTGGCACTTGTAGCGGCCTTGGGTTCCTTTTTCAACTTCGTCGCAAAAAACGGTGGAGCCCACGCCGTAATGCGAATTGGCCGCCACCGCGTATCCAATTTTTAAGATGGTTTGCGCCTGAACAGATGTCATCACGCCCACGGCCAGGGCGACAGCGGTGAATGTTTTTGAAAGTTTCATGAATGTCTCCGAAAGGGTTGTAAATTTGATAAATCTATAAGTGAACATTGCATTATTACGCGCCGTTGGCTGCTTCGGGGCGCGGGTTTTCGCGCATGTACTCAAGGGCAACACTGGCAAGATCTGTGCTGGGCAGGAGGTCAAATGCGGACGTTAATCAAGACCAGCTTTCTTGATGCCAGTGATGTTGATTTGCCTGGCGACTTGCGTCTTTTGGCTGTCTAACGCGACCGTAACTTCAACAGGCTGTCTTGCGCAGTCGCCAGATGCTCGCGCAGGATGTACCAGCGCTCTGAATATTGGTCTGGCAAGTCCATCGTCACGACTTTTTGCTCAATGTTGTCAAGACGTTCCAGCAAGCCTTTGAGGGCAATCGGATTGTCGGCGGCAACATCTGCCATTTCATTTTCCAGAAACTTCACATCACCATAAAAGTGGTTTAGCCCAGCGTTAATACGCCAGTCAAACAGCTTGGGGATCCACGTCAACACTAACAGCGTTAAGCCCAAAATGGGCAGAACGGCGTACAGCAGCAGCTCGGCCCACTGGGCTTTTCCGTAAGGCAGCAGCGTCTCCATCCAGGGGCGCGCGCCCAAGCTGTAGGTTTTGGCAATGGGCGACAGCTTGAAGTCACTTCCCCGAAAGCTGGGGAACTGGCCGTGACGTTGCAAAAACGTTGGCTCTTCATGAATCTCGGTGGCAACACGCAGCAAGGCGCGCTGCAACGCCGGGTGCACGTTTGGTTTAACCAATAAATGAGTTTGCAGGCTGATCAGAGTCACGTCTCGCGGCGGGATGTCGCCGCGCAGCTCTATCACGCCTTGCGGCAGCAGAAGCAACTGAAGTGGGCGCTCTTGCGACGCCAACGAACTTGCGTTGTCAACGCTGAGCAGCTGGATGCCGCCCATGCGCGTGAGCATTTGCACGGCAAGCGAGTCTTCGCTGGCGACCTGAAACACCATGTCGACCCGGCCATCGACCAGTGCTTCGGCAGCGGCAATGCCTGTGAGCGTGTCCAAGCGAACGTCGCTGGCCTTCACGCCTGCGTGTGACAGCAGCAACCGGGCAGCATTGGCGGTTGATGCGGTTTCTGGTCCTACGGCAATGCGCAGGCCTTTGGCGTTAGCCAGGCTCGCAGGGCCGTTCAAACTTGAGAAAATCCAGATCGGCTCTTGGCCAATCACTGCCAGTGCTTGTACCTTGGCGGTGCTGTTCGTGTCTGCTGCATAGACGGTGTTTGCAAAGCCGACACTGGTGCCATCAGCGGCATCGGTATTGCTGACAAGTTGTGCGTAGGCCTGCGCCTCATTGGCTGCGTACACAATTTCTGCGCGAATGCCCATGCGTTCAAGCTGTTCTGCGTAGCGCTGTGCCAGGCGTGAGTAACTGTGCTGCACAGAACCACCAGAAATGACCACGTGACTTGGCGGCAGCAATTGCCAGGTTGTTACTGCCCACCACATCGCAAGCGTTGCGCACAACAGAACCGGAAGGTAAAACAACCACCAGCGCCGCCGGTAAAGAAGTAGCAGTTTCATCGTCCGCGCATTCGGTAAAGCCGCTGGCGCACAAACTCGATGTGCTGGTGAAGCGTGTAACAGCGTGCCATCAGATCCTTCGGGCAACGAAAAGCCAAAACAGCACTGTCAATGCTGTTTAACCGCGACATAAAACGTGTCAGGTCAAGGCCAGAAACTACCTGCTGGCTTAAATCATTTTCTAAGAATTTGAGTTCGCCATACCAACGGTTAACGCGGCTTTGCAATGCCCAGCGAAGGTATTGTGGAATGCCCCGCATGAGCCACAGCGCTATCAATGCAATTGGCAAAACCAGCACGACCAGTCGTTCAATAAATTGTGCCCACCAAAACGGCAACAGGCGTTCAAGCCAAGGCAGGCCGTTTGCCAGTGTTGCGCGAGCCGTTGGCGCCGTAGGGAAATCAATTCTGCGCAGCGACGGAAAATCACCCGCGCGATGAAATACCCCGCCATTGCTGTTGGCCTCCATCGCGACTGCCACGGCTAACGATTTCAAGGCGGGATGAAGCGCTTCGCGTGCCACCAAACTGGCAGACATCGTCAGCATGGTCGTGTCACGCGCTGGAATGCGCGTTTCAAGCGCGCCTTGTGCCAGCAGACTTGTCTCAAGGTAGGGGTTGCGTTCAATGATGGCGGCTGACTTGTGCAAATTTGCTAATTGGATGCCGGGTACATTCAGCATGCCTTGAACTGTGGAGGACTCCCTGGGCGCCACCATAAAAACCACGTCTACCGCGCCATCACGCAGCGCCTTGACGGATTCAAGGCCCATGTCAGGCGACAAGGTCAAGTCTTTGAGCTCAAGCCTGGATTGTTCAAACAGCTTCAAAGCGACTTTGCGGCTGCCGCTGCGTTCAGCCCCAACTGCAACTCGCAAACCTTGCAGCTGGCCCAGCGATGTAATGGTGCGGTCGCGGCTGAAAATCCAAACCGCTTCGGTATTAACGTTAGCAAGAGTTTCAATGCGGCTGCGTTCTCGTTTGCCGGTTGCTGCGCCTGAGTAGCCAAACCCGCCTTGAACCAACGCTAGGTCAAAGTTTGCGGCTGGGCCGCTCAATCGCTCCAGATTTTCTTGAGAACCTTCGGAAGCTTGCACGTCCAATTGAACGCCATGGCTGGCAAAAATCTCGGCATACGCCATAGCCATGCGGTAGTAAGCCCCGCCTTTGCCAGCAGTGGTGATACTCAAACGATCGGGTGCCATTGGATAGACAAAAAACCACAGCCACACCACCGTTGCCACTGCAATAACTGCAACAGGTAGCTGAATCAATAGCCATGTTTTTTGATAAGCCCGGGTCATGCTCACAGAAAGTTGCTGCCGATGAACAAGTAAAGTTTAGTTGTCTTTTGCAACCTTTACAACTCAATAGCAACTTAATGTGATATCGGGCGCCTAAAAACCGTTATTGATAATTATTTAGTGTTATTTTTAAATCCACGCATTACATCCCGGCGTAGTTTGGCCCGCCGCCGCCTTCAGGCGTGACCCACACAATGTTTTGCGTCGGGTCTTTGATGTCGCAGGTTTTGCAGTGCACGCAGTTTTGTGCATTGATTTGCAGGCGGTCTGTGTTGTCTGAATTTTTCACGTACTCGTAGACGCCTGCTGGGCAATAGCGGGCTTCTGGCCCGGCATACAGCGCCAGGTTGATGTTGACTGGTACGCTTGCGTCCCGCAGCGTCAGGTGTGCGGGCTGGTTTTCTTCGTGGTTGGTGTTGCTGACAAAGACGCTGGAGAGTTTGTCGAAGGTCAGTTTGCCGTCGGGCTTGGGGTAAACGATTTGCGGGCAAGCCTTGGCGGGTTTGAGTTTGGCGTGGTCAGGCGCTGTTGAGTGAATCGTCCACGGTGGTGATTTGAAGCCCAGCTTGGGCAGCAGCCACAGCTCAATGCCGTTCATGATGCTGCTTAAATACAAGCCCTTTTTCATCCACTGCTTGGTGTTGCGTGATGCGTCAAGTTCGTCTTTGAGCCAGCTGTTTTCAAATGCTTCGGGGTAAGCGGTCAACTCGTCATGTTGGCGGCCACTGGTCACGGCAGCGTAGGCTGCATCGGCGGCTAGCATTCCTGTTTTGATAGCAGCGTGGCTGCCTTTGATGCGGGCGAAGTTTAAAAAACCAGCGTCGCAGCCGACCAGTGCACCGCCCGGGAACACGGTTTTAGGCAGGCTGTTCAAGCCGCCGCAGGTAATCGCCCGAGCGCCGTAGCTGATGCGTTTGCCACCTTCCAGATATTTACGGATGGCCGGGTGGGTTTTCCAGCGCTGCATTTCTTCAAACGGACTGAGCCATGGGTTGCTGTATTCCAGGCCAGTGATAAAACCCAGCGTGACTTTGTTGCCCTCCAGATGGTACAAAAACCCGCCGCCATACGTGGCGCTGTCCATTGGCCAGCCCAGCGAATGCACCACATGGCCAGGTTTGGCTTTTGCCGGGTCAACTTCCCACAGCTCTTTGATGCCAAGCGCGTAGGTTTGCGGGTCTTTGCCTGCGTCAAGTTTATATTTGGCGATCAGGTTTTTGCCCAAGTGGCCGCGTGAGCCTTCTGCAAAAATCGTGTACTTGGCGTGCAGCTCCATGCCCAGTTGAAAGTGGTCAGTAGGCTCGCCGTCTTTGCCGATGCCAAGGTTGCCTGTAGCCACGCCTTTGACAGAACCGTCGTCGTTGTACAGCACGTCAGCCGCTGCAAAACCCGGAAAAATCTCAACGCCCAGCGCCTCGGCCTGCTGGCCCAACCAGCGCGTCAGGTTGCCCAGGCTGATAACGTAATTGCCTTCGTTGTGCAGGCATTTGGGTATTAAAAACTGGGGTGTGTTGATCGTGCCTGTGGTGGTTAAAAACTGCACATCATCGCCGGTGACGGGTTGGCTCAAAGGTGCGCCCAGCTCTTTCCAGTTCGGGAAAAGTTCAGTCAATGCGCGCGGGTCCATAACTGCGCCGCTCAAAATATGCGCGCCGGGTTCTGATCCTTTTTCAAGCACCACGACTGACACGTCAGTGGCTTTTTCCGCCGCGAGTTGCTTCAGGCGGATGGCTGTGGCCAAGCCGCCAGGGCCGCCGCCGACCACGACCACGTCGTATTCCATCGCTTCACGGGGTCCGAACTGGGTCAGGATTTCTTGGTTGGTCATTTTTTACTCGCTGATAATGATTTTATTCAACCGATCGATTTTATGCTGCGAAAACTAAAATAGAACGGTCGTTCTTTTTATAACTATCTTGAGGAGTTGACTATGGCTTACAGCCTTGATCTTTCTGGGCGCGTTGCGCTGGTCACCGGCGCATCGGGTGGGTTGGGCGCGCAGTTTGCCAAAACGCTAAGTCGAGCTGGTGCAGCGGTAATTTTGGCCAGTCGGCGCATGGACAAGCTCAAAGACTTGCGCGCTTTTATTGAGGCTGAAGGCGGCGCGGCCCATGTGGTGGAGCTCGACGTGACAGACCACGCCAGCATCAAGTCAGCGGTGGCGCATGCTGAAACTGAAGTCGGGCCAATTGACATTTTGATCAATAACTCCGGCGTTAGCACCACCCAGCGCTTGCAAGATGTAGCTGAAGACGACTACGACTTTATTTTTAACACCAATGTCAAAGGCGCGTTTTTTGTAGCGCAAGAAGTCGGCAAGCGCATGCTGGCACGCGCACGCGGCACAGCGCCCGGCGGCTTTGCGGGGGCGCGGATAATCAATATTGCGTCAATGGCGGGCCTGCGCGTGCTGCCGCAAATTGGGGTGTACTGCATGAGCAAAGCGGCGGTGGTGCAAATGACCAAGGCCATGGCGCTCGAGTGGGGCAAGTTCGGCATCAACGTCAACGCTATTTGCCCGGGCTACATTGACACCGAAATCAACCACCATCACTGGGAAACCGAGCAAGGCAAAAAGCTGGTGCAGATGTTGCCGAGGAAACGCATTGGCAAGCCCGAAGACCTGGACGCGCTGCTGGTGATGCTGGCTAGCCCGCAAAGCCATTTTGTCAATGGGGCAGTGATTGCGGCGGATGATGGCTTTGGCACTTAGAAACGCCCCACGCTTGCCCACTGCGTGTGGCCGCTGCGCCTTGCTGGCCGCCGCTGGCCAGAAGCTGCGCTTCTGTCGCCGGTACAAACCTGCTCAAGCAGATTTGGAGCCGCAGGCTCCAGCCCCGAGGGGGCCGCTCCGCCTGCGGCCCGGGTAAGCCGGTTTCGTAGCCCGTGCTAATAAAAACACCGAGACTTTTATCCAACATGGTTTGCGGAATTCTGGCAGGTCTGGGTGCTGGCGCATTGTGGGGGCTGGTTTTTATCGCGCCGCGCATGGTGCCGGGTTTGTCATCCATTGATTTGACCGCTGGCAGGTTCATCAATTACGGCTCACTGTCTTTTACGTTGCTGCTGCTGGTGCGCCAGTCTGCAAAACCAACACGGCACCAAGCGCTTTCAGCACTGGGGTTGAGTGTTCTGGGCTTTACAGGCTATTACTTGCTGCTGGTGTTGGCCATTCGCGATGCAGGAACAACCGTGCCCAGTTTGATCATCGGGACAATTCCCATCTGGATGATGCTGTTTGGTAAGCCTGCGGGTTTGCGTTGGGCGACGCTGCTGCCGGGGCTCATTTTGACAATGCTGGGGCTGGCGTTGATGATGCAAGCCGAGGAAACTGTACTAACCCAAGGCCATGATTTTTGGCGCGGTGTGGGTTTTGCTGTGGCGTCCATGGTCTGCTGGACAGCCTTCGGGCTGCTTAATGCAGCATGGTTAAAAATACACCCCAACGTCAGCGCCACCACTTGGGCCAACTGGCTGGGCATTGCAACAGGTTTAGGTGCTGTGGGGCTATGGATGGCTGCGGGTAGTAATATCAATGTGCTTGTAGCCCAACAAAATAGAGGGCAAGCAGCTCTTGTTTGCATAGCAACTGGTATTGGTTCAGCCTGGCTGGCCACCATATTGTGGAACATCGCCAGCCAGCGCCTGAGTGCCAGCCTGTGCGGACAGCTGATCGTGAGTGAAACTCTGTTTGCGCTTTTTTATTCCTTTGTTTGGGACGGGCAGTGGCCAACGCTGTTACAAGCTTTGGCCTGCTTGTTGTTTATCGCTGGCATCTCAGCCAGCATCAGAGCGCACCGATGATTCTTGTTTGGAGCTGACCTATGAGACTTGAAATCCCTGAAATTAAAAAACTGGTTTTTGAAATGCTCATACCTGTTCGATGGGGCGACATGGACGCGATGGGCCATTTAAACAACGGCAGCTATTTCCGCTATTTGGAGATCATTCGCATCGACTGGATGCGCAGCATCGGCTGCATGCCAGACGCCGGTGGTCAGGGGCCAGTCATCGTCAATGCGTTTTGTAATTTTTACAAACAGCTTGAGTACCCCGGCGACGTGCTGACCAAAATGTATGTGTCCGATCCGGGCCGAACGACCTTTGAAACCTGGGGAACGATGGAACGGGCAGATAGCCCCGGCGTGATTTGCGCAGCGGGCGGTGCCACCACCATTTGGGTTGACTTCCCGGCGCAAAAAGCCAAAACGTTGCCCGACTGGCTGCGCCAGGTTGTCTCAAGCTAATTTATATAAAAATAGCTTATAGCCCAATGAATACATGCGCTAGCAGCTCTTAATATAATAGCGTTTATTGCTAACCTATTTTTGTTTTGGTACTCGTCCCATCAAGTAAAACTCAGGGTTTGGCTGCATGCCGCTGAAGCTGGCCATCCGGTTACTGAGGCCAAAAAACGCGGTAATCGCTGCGATGTCCCAAGCGTCTTCGTCGTCAAAACCATGCGCTGCCAGCGCCGCAAAGTCAGCATCGTCAATCTCGTGGGATGCCATGCAAACCTTCATTGCAAAGTCCAGCATGGCGCGCTGGCGCAGGCTGATCTCGGCCTTTTTGTAGTTCACAGCCACCTGGTCGGCCAGCAACGGTTTCTTTTCATAAATCCGCAAAATCGCGCCATGCGCCACCACGCAGTACAGGCAACTGTTGGCGGCGCTGGTGGTGGTAACGATCATCTCGCGGTCGCCTTTGGTCAGGTTGCTGGTGCGGCCAACTGATTCGGGCAGCATCAACGCGTCGTGGTACGCGAAAAACGCCCGCCATTCAGCCGGGCGGCGGGCAAAGCTTAAGAAGACGTTGGGCACAAAGCCAGCTTTTTCTTGCACTTCCAGCACTTTGGCCTTGATGTCATCGGGCAGGTCTTTAAGCTCGGGGGCGGGGTAGCGGTTCATGAAAGTCTCCTTCAATACAAAAAAACTATCAGATAAATAAATTCAATTGAATTTACATATTTTCCTGCGGGATCTACAGTAGCCGAGGTCCACAGCGACTGTACTGCTTGTCTAGAGTCTCTTCAAAGGCAGAACAAGGCAAAACAAGGAAGACCTCAACCTAAGGAAATCATCATGTCAACCGAAATGAAATGTCCGTTTCCGAAAGCCGCTTTGAAACCCACCGCGGCCGGCGCGCGAACCAACGCAGACTGGTGGCCCAACCAGGTAAACCTGAAGATATTGCAGCAACATTCGGAACGTTCAAACCCCATGGGCACGGACTTTAACTATGCCGAGGCGTTCAATCGCCTGGACCTGCATGCGGTGGTCAAAGACCTCACAGCTTTGATGACCGATTCGCAGGACTGGTGGCCAGCCGACTACGGTCATTACGGCCCGTTTTTCGTCCGCATGGCTTGGCACAGCGCGGGCACTTACCGCGTACACGATGGCCGGGGCGGTGCGGGCTTCGGCACTCAGCGGTTTGCACCGCTTAACAGCTGGCCGGACAACGTGAATCTGGACAAGGCGCGCCGCCTTCTGTGGCCGATCAAGCAAAAATACGGCAACAAAATCTCCTGGGCTGACTTGATTGTGCTCACAGGCAACGTCGCCATGGAATCGATGGGCTTCAAAACTTACGGTTTTGCTGGCGGACGCGAAGACGTGTGGGAGCCGGGCGAGGACATTTACTGGGGACCTGAAGACACCTGGCTCGACAACAAGCGCTACACCGGCGACCGTGAACTCGAGCAGCCTTTGGGCGCCGTGCAGATGGGTTTGATCTACGTGAACCCGCAAGGACCGGACGGCGTGCCCGACGCACTGGGCTCGGCGCGGGACATTCGCGAAACCTTTGCCCGCATGGCAATGAACGATTACGAAACGGTCGCCCTGACGGCTGGCGGACACACGTTTGGAAAATGTCACGGCGCAGCCTCTGAAGATTACAAAGGCGCCGATCCAGAGGGTGCCGACATCACTGAGCAAGGCTTGGGCTGGACCAGCAGTTTTGGCAGCGCCAAGGGCGTGCACACGATCTCCAGCGGCATTGAGGGAGCGTGGACCAACAACCCCATCCAATGGGACATGGGCTATTTTGACAACCTGTTTGGCTACGATTGGGTGCTGACCAAGAGCCCGGCTGGCGCACATCAGTGGACGCCCAAGGATGTGGCAGCTGCAGGCACTGTGCCAGACGCGCATGACCCAAGCCAGCGCCACGCCCCCATGATGACCACTGCCGACATGGCAATGCGTGTGGACCCGATCTATGAAAAGATTTCCCGGCATTTTCACCAGAATCCGTCGGAGTTTGCCGATGCCTATGCCAAGGCCTGGTACAAGTTGACGCACCGCGACATGGGGCCGATTGCCCGCTATCTTGGGCCCCTGGTGCCCAGTGGAGAGCTGATTTGGCAAGATCCGGTTCCGTCGGTCGATCACGAATTAGTTTCAGAGCCGGATGTTGCCGCGTTGAAGTCCGAGATCCTCGCGTCTGGGCTGTCCATCTCGTTGCTGGTGTCAACGGCTTGGGCATCGGCGGCAACCTTTCGCGGCAGCGACAAGCGCGGCGGGGCCAACGGGGCGCGCATCCGCCTCGCACCGCAAAAAGACTGGGAAGCGAGTGAGCCAGCGCAACTGGCGAAGGTGCTGCAAGTGCTGCAAGACATTCAAAAAAACTTCAACGCGGCCGCCTCAGGCGGCAAAAAAGTCTCGATGGCCGACTTGATCGTCCTTGGTGGCTGCGTAGCGGTTGAGGCGGCCGCCAAGAAAGCCGGGATTGAGGTGAAAGTTGCTTTCACGGCAGGGCGCACCGATGCTTCACAAGAGCAGACCGATGTGGCCTCATTCGCCGTGTTGGAGCCCTCTGCTGATGGTTTTCGCAACTTTATCAAGGCGGGTCATACGGGCTCGGCGGTTGATCTGCTGATTGATCGCGCCAACCTGATGACGCTGACTGCCCCCGAGATGACGGTGTTGATCGGCGGCATGCGCGCCCTGAATGCGAACGTCGGGCAGAGTCAACACGGCGTGTTGACCACGCGGCCAGAGGCTCTGAGCAATGATTTTTTCGTCAACCTGCTGGACATGAACACCGTATGGGAGAAGTCCAGCGACGCGGTTGGGGTGATGCAAGGGCATGACCGCAAAACTGGCGAGATGAAATGGACGGCCACCGTGAATGATCTGGTGCTTGGCTCCAATTCGCAATTACGCGCGCTGGCCGAAGTCTACGCCAGCAGCGACGCGCAAGTCGTGTTCGCACGCGACTTTGTAGCGGCATGGGTCAAGGTGATGAATCTGGATCGCTTTGATTTAAATTAAAGAGCTGCTGGCTGAGCCCGCCTTCGTAACAACGCAGGCGGGCTTTTTGTTTTGATGGGTCGGACTGTTATTGCAGTTTGCATGCAGCTGTAGATGCAGATGCAGATGCAGATGCAGATGCAGATGCAGATGCAGATGCAGATGCAGATGCACAGGCGTTTAGCCGCGCCGCCGCGATATGAGACGCTACACAATACGCTATCGTTTGCGGCTTGTTTTTGTGCATGTGTTGGCACTTATTTTGTAGAGCCCAACCCCAGGCGTCGCAGTCTGTGCAACTTAAAAGCGTTGATATTTATTACCCTTTCCTAGGGTGGTGGCTATGGTGCGGGGCTGAAAATTGTTGTAAATTCCGTTTCGGGACAAAATTGTTCTTTAACAGTGCTTGGATTCGTACTTAATTTTTAACCGGAGTGTTGTATGCAGATGAAATTTAAATTGACCGTACTAGCCGTTGCGTTTTCTTTTGCTGGCTTGTCAGCAGCGCAAGACATGGTCGTGAAAATCGGCCACGTTGGCCCTATCTCTGGCAGCATTGCTCACTTGGGCAAAGGCAATGAAAACGGCGCCAAGATGGCGATTGAAGATTTAAACGCCAAGGGCGTGATGATTGGTGGAAAAAAAGTCAAGCTCGAGCTGGCTGCTGAAGACGACGCTGCGGACCCAAAACAGGGCACCGCAGTGGCTCAAAAGCTGGTAGACATGAAAGTCGCTGGTGTGATTGGCCACCTGAACTCAGGCACGTCAATTCCTGCGTCAAAGATTTACAGTGCTGCTGGCATTCCGCAAATCTCTCCATCGGCAACCAACCCAGCTTTCACGCGCGGCGGCTACAAAACCGCGTTCCGCGTGGTGGCTGACGACGTGCATTTGGGCGGCACATTGGGCCGTTACGCCGTTAAAGACCTCAAAGGCAAGGCCATTGCCGTGATTGATGACCGTACCGCTTACGGCCAAGGCGTTGCTGAAGAGTTTGCCAAAGCCGTAAAAGCGGCTGGCGGCACCATCGTCGGAACCGAGTTCACCACCGATAAAGCTACCGATTTCATGCCAATTTTGACCACGCTCAAAGGTAAAAAGCCTGACGTGATCTTCTTCGGCGGTATGGACGCTGTTGCTGGCCCGATGATGCGCCAGATGAAAAACTTGGGCATCAAAGCCAAGTTTATGGGCGGTGACGGCATTTGCTCCAGCGAGCTGGTCAAACTAGCTGGCGACGGCATGGCCGACGGCCAAGTGGTTTGCGCTGAAGCAGGCGGTGTTGAAGGTACCCAAAAAGCCGGCATGGACAAGTTCTACGCTGACTACAAAAAGCGCTTCGGCATTGACGTGACAGTGTACGAGCCGTACGTGTACGATGCATTGAACATCATGGTTGCTGCCATGGTCAAAGCCGGGTCAAGCGACCCAGCGGTCTACCTGCCCGTGCTGGCTAAAACTGAAAAGTACAAAGGCGTGACCGGCGACATTTCTTTTGATGAAAAAGGCGACGTGAAAAACGGCGCGCTGACCCTGTACACGTACAAAGCTGGCAAGCGTGACCAAATTGCTGTGGTGCGTTAATTTTCTTTGAGTGCCGACTTTTAGGCACCGAAAAAGCCACCTCTGGGTGGCTTTTTTTTGGCGTTCACCCGGTAAATGGTCAGCCAGCTCACCACACCTAAAAGGAATTTATGCGCAGTATTTTTACGGTTCTAAGTTTGCTTTTAACGCTAACGATAGTGGGTGTGGTGGTGAAAAAACAGTTAGCATCCGGTCCCACGCCGACCTCAACACCAGTTGGTCTGGCATCGCCTGCCCAATCGCCTCAAGAAGTTCAGCAGCAGTTCAAACAAGCGCTGGATGCTGCCATGCAACCAGCAAAGCGCGACGCAGATGAAAAGTAACGTACGCACTCTCTTGACTGCTAGTTTTAACCATCGAATAAGCCTATAGTCCACATGAATATTGCGCTAGCAGCTCCTGAATTAATAGCAAAAAAGGTGACTCTTGAACTTGTCTGCATTTAGTCATCCCGTCCGGGTCGCTGTTATTGGCGGTGGTCCCGCGGGACTCATGGCCGCTGAGGTCATTGCCAATGCCAGGGGCGCTGACCGCGACCTGCAAGTAACGGTCTACGACGCGATGCCGTCTGTCGGACGCAAGTTTTTGTTGGCCGGCAAAGGCGGCTTGAACCTGACCCATTGCGAAGCCTTTGCTCCTTTCATTGGCCGCTACGGGGAGTCTGTTTCGGCTCTGCAGCCAATGCTGACGGACTTTGGCGCGCAGCAGTTGCGCGACTGGGCCGAGGGCCTGGGTGTCAGCACCTTTGTGGGCAGCTCAGGGCGTGTGTTTCCAAAAGACATGAAAGCAGCGCCACTGCTGCGCGCCTGGATGCAGCGCCTGCGCGGATCAGGGGTTCAGTTTTGCATGCGGCACCGCTGGCTCGGCTGGTCTGAGTCTGGCGCGCTGCGCTTTGCTACGCCCCACGGCGAGACAGCGGTGCAGGCGGACGCCGTAGATGCAATCGTCTTGGCCCTGGGCGGCGGCAGTTGGGCGCGTTTGGGCTCTGATGGGGCTTGGTGGCCACTGCTGGCCGAACGGGGCGTAGGTGTCATGCCGTTGACACCGTCGAACTGCGGTTTTGACGCTGCGGGGGCTGGAGGATCGGGCTGGACGCCGTTCTTTGCAGGCAAATTTGCCGGACTGCCTTTTAAGTCGGTGGCAGTAAGTTTTACAGATTCGCGGGGCCATCGCTTCAACCGCAGAGGTGAGTTTGTCGCTACCGACACGGGGGTTGAGGGCAGCCTGATTTACGCTGTATCCAGCCTGCTGCGTGACGAGATCGCCCTCAATGGCAGTGCTGCCTTTTTGCTTGATTTGCTGCCCGACAAAACGTTAGACCAAGTGTCGTCGCATGTGCGCCATCCACGGGGGTCTCGCTCGCTCTCAAGCCACCTGAAAAGCCGTTTGGGGCTGGAAGGCATCAAGGCTGGGGTGCTGCACGAGTTGCTCGGCAAGCAGGCCATCAACGACCCAGTGCAACTGGCTGCAGCCATCAAGGCGTTGCCCATCAAACTGACCGCCGCCCGGCCTTTAGACGAGGCCATCAGCAGCGCTGGCGGCGTGCGCTTTGCAGCCCTTGATGCGCATTTGCAAGTCAAGGACAACGTGGTTTTCAAGTGCCCCGTGTTTTGCGCTGGCGAAATGCTTGATTGGGAAGCGCCTACCGGTGGCTATTTGTTGACTGCGTGTTTTGCCAGTGGGCGTACTGCCGGGTACGGTTTGCTAAATCGTTTAGGCATTGCACAAGCTTAAAACGCGCTTTTCATGACATTTGCAATGGCTGGCTCTCTGCGCGGGCTTGGCCAAGTCGACTGGCTTGGCCGCATACAATATCTAGTGAGTTGTCAGACCTGTGCGGTTGGCGGTTTGACTGCTTTTGTTCTTCCCATTTTGGAGTTTGCCTGTGTTTATTTCTTCCGCTTTTGCCCAAACCGCTCCGGCCGCTGCTGGCGGCAGTGACATGCTGTCGTCGCTTACCGGCATGCTGCCCCTGGTGCTGATGTTTGTGGTGCTGTATTTCGTCATGATCCGCCCGCAGATGAAAAAGCAAAAAGAGCACCGCACGATGATTGATGCGCTGGCCAAAGGCGACGAAGTGGCCACAGCCGGCGGCCTGCTTGGGAAGGTGACCAAGCTCGGTGATTCTTACCTGACGCTAGAGTTGGCCGCTGGTGTTGAAGTGCAGTTGCAGCGCAGTGCGATTGTTCAGGTGCTGCCCAAGGGTGCCATAAGCACCGCCAAGTAATTGACAAAAACGGAATACTGCCCCAATGAATCGTTACCCCGTTTGGAAATATGCCATCTTGGTGGT
Source organism: Polaromonas sp. (assembly GCA_043778695.1). Classification (GTDB taxonomy): domain Bacteria; phylum Pseudomonadota; class Gammaproteobacteria; order Burkholderiales; family Burkholderiaceae_C; genus Polaromonas. The sequence continues at coordinate 23,292 of JAYWFR010000177.1, forward strand.
GGCTTTGTTGGTGGCTGTGCTGTACACGTTGCCGAATTTTTTTGGCGAAGCGCCTGCGGTGCAGGTGTCCAGCCTGCGGTCGGCCGTCAAGGTTGACAGCACCACGGTGGCACGGGTAGAGCAGGCGCTGAAAGAGGCCAATATCGTTGCGGACGCCGTCGCACTTGACGGCACGTCGGTCAAGGCGCGGTTTTCCAACACCGACACACAGCTCAAAGCCAAGGACGCTATTCAAAAAACGCTAAGCCCCGAAGCCGGAGAGTCCGCTTATGTGGTGGCATTAAATTTGTTGTCGCGCTCTCCTGCATGGCTGACGGCGCTCCACGCAGCCCCCATGTACTTGGGGCTTGATTTGCGCGGTGGTGTTCACTTCATGCTGCAAGTGGACATGCAGGCGGCGCTGACGAAAAAAGCCGAGTC
>JAYWFR010000178.1:0-23575 GCA_043778695.1 Polaromonas sp.
CAAGCCACACGGTTTCGTACTTGCCGCTAAAGGCGCGCTCTGTACCTGCATGGCGGGTCACTTCAAAGGCGACTGATTCGGCACCTTTTTCTTTGAGCAGGGCTTTCCATTCGGCATCGGTTTTCTGGATTTTTGGCGTTATTTCTGCGGTCATGAACTACTTTCTGAAGGTTTAAGAACTGCAACTGATTTCAATGTTGCTGGCCCAGTCGGGTGGGAAACCTGCCAGCGCGTCGTGCTCGGCATGTTCGTCAAATGGGGTTTGCAGCACATCTAACAAGGTATGGAGCTTTGAGTAATCTTTAAGTTTCGCAGCTCGAATCGCTTCTTCACCCAAATGGTTGCGTAAAACGTATTTTGGGTTACTTTTTAGCATCAAATCTGCTCGTAGCCCATGATTTACCTGGGCGAGCAGCTCCGAATACTGTAGCGCCCAGGCATTGAACGATTCACGATCAAAAAATAAATCGCGCAGCGGCTCGTGCCCGCTTTGCGGGGTAAAAGCGCATAACCGCCGCCAAAAGATGGTGTAGTCCACCTTGTTGGCGGCCAACAGTTTGAAGGTGCTTTCTATCAAAGCTTTGCTGTCCGCATCGGCATCAAGCAAACCCAGTTTGGCCAGCATTTTGGCCTGAAGCGCGGCGGGAAAGATGCTTTTGTACGGCTCAAGCGCGGCCAAGGCAAGTTCCTGCTCGCCTATCAGCGGCAGCAGCGCTTGACCCAGGCAAAACAGGTTCCAATATCCGATATTGGGCTGCTTGTTGTAAGCGTAGCGGCCCTGGTTGTCTGAATGGTTGCAAACGTGGGTGGGATCAAACGCATCGAGAAACTGAAACGGCCCATAGTCAACCGTCAGGCCCAAAATACTCATGTTGTCAGTGTTCATCACGCCGTGGCAAAAGCCAACCGCTTGCCAGGCGGCCATCAGATGGGCCGTGCGGTCGCTGACCGCTTCAAGCAGGGCGGCGTAGGGGTTGGGTGCATCTCGGGCGGCGGGGTAGAAGCTGTCGATGACAAAGTCGGCGAGCGCCTTCAGCTCGACATGCATGTCGTTGTAACTGAAATGCTCAAAATGCCCGAAGCGGATAAAGCTGGGCGCTGTGCGGGTCACGACGGCGGCGGTCTCAATCTCTTCACGCAACACTTTTGCGTCTGACCCGGTCAGTGCCAGCGCTCGCGTGGTCGGTATGCCCAGGCCATGCATGGCTTCAGAACACAGATATTCGCGAATTGATGAGCGCAAAGCAGCACGGCCATCGCCCATGCGGGAGTAGGGCGTTTTGCCTGCGCCTTTTAGCTGGATTTCCATGCCGCCAGCCGGCGTTTGCAATTCCCCCAGCAAGATCGCCCGGCCGTCGCCCAGCTGCCCCGCCCACTGGCCAAACTGGTGGCCGCTGTAAACGCTGGCCAGCGGATCGCTGCCCGGTAAAACGCCGCTGCCTGACAAGGCTTGCAATGCGTTTTGCGATTCAAACCAGGTCTGCTCCAAGCCCAGCTCACGCGCAACTGCCTGGTTACGGCTGATCCAGTACGGCTCAGGCAGCGCTTGCGGTTGCAGGCGGGTGTAAAAATTTTCGCCCAGTCGGGCAAAGCGGTTGTTCCAATTCAATGCAGAAGTCATCTGCAAATTGTCACTCAAGCGCCAGCAAGTGATAGATTCAGGGGATTCCCGTAGGCCTTGGCTTAAATGGCTGCGGCATGATGGGGTTAGTTTTTAATATTCATTGGAGATTTTTAAATGCTAGGTTTAATGCAAAGTCAGCAGCTGCTGATCTCAAGCTTGATCGAATTTGCCGATCGCAACCACGGCGATGTTGAAGTTGTGTCGCGCCGGGTCGAGGGTGACATTCACCGCTACACGTACAAGGAATCTGCCAAACGCGCCCGGCAAGTCGCCAACGCGCTGGATGGGTTAAATCTGGCGTTCGGCGACCGGGTCGCCACGTTGGCGTGGAACGGCTACCGCCACCTTGAGCTGTACTACGGCGTCAGCGGCTCGGGCCGGGTGCTGCACACCATCAACCCGCGCTTGCACCCTGACCAGATCGCCTGGATAGCCCACCACGCCGAAGACCAGGTGCTGTGTTTTGACATGACGTTTTTGCCACTCATTCAGGCGGTGCATGCGCGCTGCCCGACTATCAAGCATTACATAGCGCTGTGCGATGCTGACAAGCTCCCCACTGACACCGGCATTCCAGGCCTGCAAAGTTACGAAGCCTGGATCGCCGGGCAAAGTAGCAGTTACGCGTGGCCGCAGTTTGGTGAAAACACAGCGTCAACCCTGTGCTACACCAGCGGAACCACGGGCAACCCCAAGGGCGTGCTGTACAGCCACCGCTCTACCGTATTGCACACCTATGCCGCTGCCATGCCCGACGTGCTCAATTGTTCTAATCAAGACACCATCTTGCCAGTGGTGCCGATGTTTCACGTCAATGCCTGGGGCATCCCTTATGTTGCGTGCATGGTGGGGGCCAAGCTGGTCTTTCCTGGCGCGGCTTTGGACGGCAAATCGCTGCATGAGTTGTTGAACAATGAACGCGTCACCTTTTCCGCCGGTGTGCCCACCATTTGGCAAGGCTTGCTGTCTTACATGGATGCCAACAAGCTTCAATTCGCATGCATGAACCGCACCGTGATCGGCGGTGCGGCATGCCCGCTGGCCATGGTTCAAAAGTTTGACGAAGACCACGGGGTGCGGGTTATTCAAGGCTGGGGCATGACCGAGATGAGCCCGCTCGGTACTGCCAGCACACTCAAAGCGAAGCACTTGGGCCTGCCTGATGCTGAGCGCTGGGCGGTGCAGGCGCGCCAGGGCCACGGCATTTTTGGTGTCGATATGAAAATTGTCGACCCTGATGGTGCCGAGTTGCCGTGGGACGGCGTGGCCGCTGGCGATGTCCTTGTGCGCGGCCCGTGGATTGTTGACCAATACTTTAAAAGCGAAGGCGGTAATCCGCAAATCAAAGATGCCCACGGCCTGGACTGGTTCCCGACTGGCGACGTTGCCAAGATTGATGCCGATGGCTACCTGCAAATCACCGACCGCAGCAAAGACGTGATCAAGTCTGGCGGTGAATGGATCAGCTCGATTGACATTGAAAACATTGCGGTGTCGCATCCGGCAGTGGCTATGGCGGCGTGTATCGGCGTGGCGCACCCCAAGTGGGACGAGCGACCAATTGTTGCGGTGGTCAAAAAGCCTGGCGCTGACGTAAGCCGCGATGAGTTGATTGCTTTTTACGCCGGTAAAACCGCCAAATGGCAAATCCCCGATGACGTGGTGTTTGTTGAAGCTATTCCTCTAGGCGCGACGGGCAAGATGTTGAAAACCAAGTTGCGTGAAACTTTGAAGGACTACAAGTTGCCATCGGCTTGATGTTTTCAGTATTTGTGTCGCTTGGGGGATAGCCACCGCACCGACCTGAGCTCAGCCGAGGGCATTCCCTAGCGGCACAAGCTAGAAAAACTTGTACTCTTGCCTGCGCATGACTTTTTTACATAACGGAGACATCATCATGAAATATTCCATCAAACTTGTCGCTGCTGCGGTAGTGATTGCCTGTTCAGGCGCTGTGTTTGCGCAAAAGGGCGAAACGGTCAAAATTGCCATGATTGAAGGTCTGTCTGGCCCTTTTGGCAATGTGGGTCAAAACCAGTTGAAAAGCTGGCAATTCATCGCCGAAAACTTGAATGGTGCTAACAATTCTGCCGGTGTTAAGTTTGAAATTGTGGGCATGGACAGCAAAGGCTCGCCGCAAGAAGCGTTGAACACTTTCAAAGCCGCTGTAGACCAGGGCTTTCGCTACATCACCCAAGGCAATGGCTCAGGCGCTGCGTTGGCATTGAGCGACGCAGTTGCCAAGCATAACGAACGCAACCCCGGCAAAGAGGTGGTGTATTTAAACTACGCCGCCGTTGATCCAGCGCTGACCAACGAGAAATGCAACTACTGGCACTTTCGCCTGGACGCAGACACTTCTCAAAAAATGGAAGCGCTGACCAGCTTCATGAAAGACCAGCCAAAGGTCAAAAAAGTCTATTTGCTGAATCAAAACTATTCCCACGGCCAGCAGGTCGCCAAGTATTTCAAAGAAGGCATGTCGCGCAAGCGCCCAGATTCATCCATAGCCGGTGAAGACCTGGTGCCGTTGGGCCAAGTCAAAGACTTTGCGCCGTACGTTGCCAAGATCAAGCAGTCCGGCGCCGACACCATCGTGACCGGTAACTGGGGCGCCGACCTGACGCTGTTCGTCAAAGCGCTAAACGACGCGGGCTTGAAGTTGCCGCTGTACACCTACTATGCAGCAGTGTCGGGCACGCCAACCGTGCTGGCATCGGGCGGCGAGGGCGAGGTCTACCAAATTTCCTATGCGCATTCGAACTACACCGGCATCATGGGCAAGCTGACAGCTGACTTCCAAAAGAAGTTCAACGATGACTTTTACACCTTCTCAATTTACAACGGTGTTGTGATGCTCAGCGACGCAATGGCCAAGGTCAAATCGACGGATCCTGTCAAAGTAGCGGCAGCCATGAGCGGCCTGGAGATCAAAGGCTTTAACGGCGATTCGTCTATGCGCAAGTCTGATCACCAGATGCAGCAAGGTCTGTACATTTCCAAGTGGCAAAAAGTCGACAAGAAAAATTCATACAGCGTTGAAAAGACTGGCTACACCTTTGCTCCTGTGAAGTACATCGAAGCGTATGTCGCCAGCACACCAACCAGCTGCCAAATGAAGCGCCCGGGCTAATGCTCAACGCATGATCTGACCGCATGAAAAAACGCCTGGTGGTGCATCACTGTCCAGGCGTTTATTTTTGTCCTGCTTATTTTTGACTGACCCATGCTCGCCTTTTTAACCTCACTGGGCCTAAGTCCGGGTTTCATCGAATTCTTCACCATCTCACTGCTTAACGGCATGAGCTATGGCTTGCTGCTGTTCATGCTCAGCTCTGGCCTGACGCTGATTTTTAGCATGATGGGCGTGTTGAACTTCGCCCACGCATCGTTTTACATGCTGGGCGCTTATGTGGCGTACAGCGTGACGGTGCTGATTGGTTTTTGGTGGGCATTGCTGATTGCGCCATTGGTGGTGGGTTTAATAGGGGCGGGCTTTGAAAAGTATTGCCTGCGCCGCGTGCATAAATTCGGCCATGTGCCAGAGCTTTTGATCACTTTCGGCTTGAGCTACATCTTGCTGGAACTGGTGCAACTGGTGTGGGGTCGCTCGTCGGTTGACTACCGCGTACCTGCCGCGCTTGATGGCCCGCTGTTCACGATTTTTGGTACGCAGTTCCCGATGTACCGCGGGTTCATGATGCTGGTAGCGGTATTGATGTTGATTGCGGTGTGGCTGTTGCTGACTCGCACCCGCATTGGCTTGGTGATTCAAGCCGCCCTGACGCACCCCGAAACTGCTGAGGCGTTGGGCCACAACGTGCCGCGCGTGTTTATGCTGGTGTTTGGTGGTGGCGCTGCTTTGGCTGGCCTGGCGGGCGTGATCGGCGGCAACGCGTTTGTGACAGAGCCCGGTATGGCGGCGACAGTCGGGTCGGTGATTTTCGTGGTGGTGGTGGTAGGCGGAATGGGCTCGCTTGCTGGGGCGTTTTTGGCATCATTGTTAATTGGCGTGCTGCAGACCTTTGCAGTCGCTATCGATGTGTCCTTGATGTCTACCGTCAAAATGCTGGGCATGATGGTGACGCCAGAAACCTTCGGCTACGCCGTGCTCAAGCTCAAAATCAGCCAGGTAGCGCCAATCTTGCCGTATCTGCTGCTGGTGCTGATGTTGATCTTCAGGCCCAAGGGCTTGCTTGGCACGCGGGAAGGCTAGGCAATGACAAAACAGTTTTATGAATTCAAGCCGCTCAATATTGGGCGTTATGTGGTGTGGTCGCTTTTTGCCTTGGTAATGGCGGTGGCTCCGTTGATTTTTACCAATAGCCTGAGCCACACCATTTTGAGCCAAATGGGCATCGGCATCATTGTTTGTCTTAGCTACAACATCTTGTTAGGCCATGGCGGTATGCTGAGCTTTGGGCATGCGGTGTATTCCGGCATGGGTTCATTTTTAGCTATTCACACGTTGAACAACATCAGCAACGGCAACTTATCGCTACCGGTCAGTTTAATCCCCATCGTCGGCGGTATTGCCAGCATGTTGGTCGCGGTCTTGCTTGGTTGGGTCACGACCAAAAAGTCAGGCACCACCTTTGCCATGATCACTTTGGGTGTGGGTGAATTGATTTGGGCTATGTCGCTGATGTTCCCTGAGTTTTTTGGCGGCGAGGGTGGTATATCTGGCAACCGTGTCACCGGCTCCAAAGCCATGGGCATCACCTATGGCCCGCAAATTCAGCTTTACTACCTGATTGCGGTCTACACCATCATCTGCACAGCGCTAATGTTTGCCTTCACCCGCACACCACTGGGCCGCATGCTGAACGCGGTGCGCGACAACCCGGAACGGGTTGAATTTGTGGGATACGACACACAAAAAATTCGTTACTTTGCGTTTATCGTAGCGGCGTTTTTTGCTGGAATTTCGGGCGGGCTGGCGGCCCTTAATTTTGAAATCGTCACGTCTGAGGTGGTCAGCGGCTACCGCTCTGGCGCGTATCTGTTGTTCACCTTTTTAGGCGGAGCCACCTTCTTTTTTGGTCCCATCATTGGCGCAATTTTGATGGTACTGGCTTTCGTGTTGTTGTCTGAATTTACCAAGGCCTGGTTGCTGTACCTGGGCTTGATTTTCCTGTTCATGGTGATGTACGCACCGGGCGGTGTGGCGTCGCTGATCATGATGAACTTGCGGGTCGCAGCGTTTGGTCATTTGCGAAAACTCTGGGTCAGTTACTTGGCTTTGGCATTGACCGCTACCGTGGTGCTGCTAGGTGCTGCCTGCATGATCGAGATGATCTACCATTTACAGCTCAATGCCGCGTTGGGGTCTGAGCTGAAGTTTTTGGGTGCAAAACTTGACTCTAAAGGCTTGAACAGCTGGTTTGGTGCTTCCTTTGTGATGTTGACGGGGCTTGGTTTGTTTGAAGTTTGCCGTCGGCAGTTTGCAATTCAATGGAGCCAGATTCAAGAAGACATTGAAAAAGAAATCAAGCGAAGGGAAAGTCTATGAGCCCCCACGCTTGTCGCTGCGCGTACTGCGCTGCCGCCCGAGGGAGGCGCGTTAACCATCGTGTTTGGCTAGGCGCGGCCCGTCGGAGAATCTTATGACGTTTGCTTTGGAGCTAAAAGACTTGCGCAAGAGCTTTGGCAAGTCAGAGATCATTCGCGGCATCAACCTGGCTGTGCCGCCAGGTGAGCGGGTCGGCATCATTGGCCCCAACGGCGCAGGCAAATCTACTTTGTTCAATTTGATCAGCGGCCGCTTCGAGCCAAGCAGCGGCTCAGTCCTGCTGAACGGCCAGCGGATCGATGGCAAAAAGCCGTTTGAAATCAACCGCATGGGTTTGTCCCGTAGTTTTCAAATCACCAACATCTTTCCCAAGCTCAGCGTGTTTGAGAATCTGCGCTGTGGTGTGCTGTGGAGCTTGGGCTACAAGTACACGTTCTTCAAGTTTTTAGCAGATCTGGACGATGCAAACCAGCGGGCCGACGAGCTGATGGAAATGATCAAACTCGACAAAAAACGCGACGTGTTGGCGATAAATCTGACCTACGCAGAGCAACGTGCTTTAGAGATTGGTATCACCATTGCCGGTGGCGCAAACGTGATCTTGTTAGACGAGCCCACAGCGGGCATGAGCCGGTCGGAGACCAGCCGTTTTATCAACCTGATCAAGCAGGTCACGGTGGGCAAAACGCTGCTAACGGTAGAGCACGACATGGGCGTGGTGTTTGGCCTGGCCGACAAAATTGCAGTGGTGGTGTACGGCGAAGTCATTGCCTATGACGAGCCAGAAAAAGTCAGGGCGGATCAGCGGGTTCAAGAAGCATATTTGGGTTCGTCGGTAGCCGACAGCCAAGCGGGAGGGCACTAGATGTTGACTATCAAAAATCTCCATGCCTTTTACGGTAAGAGCCATGTGCTGCACGGTGTGTCGTTTGACGTGCAGCCGGGTGAAATTGTGGCGCTGCTGGGCCGCAATGGTTCGGGCCGTTCGACCACCGCCAAAGCCATCATGGGCTTGGTCGACTGCCAGGGTTTAATCAGCTGGAAGAATACTGAGATCGTTGGCCAGGAAGCTTACAAAATAGCGCACTTGGGCATTGGATACGTGCCTGAAAACCGCGATATCTTCCCCAAGCTGACGGTGCATCAAAACCTGCTGCTAGGTCAAAAAGGCAGCGGCAAGGGGTCCCGTTGGTCGTTTGACGACATGTACGGCATGTTCCCCCGGCTGCTAGAGCGCCAGCATACCGAGGCTGGCGTGCTATCAGGCGGCGAGCAGCAAATGCTCACGCTGTGCCGCACTCTGATGGGTGACCCGGACTTGATCATCATTGACGAGCCTACTGAAGGCTTGGCTCCGAAAATTGTAGAGTTGGTTGGGCAATATTTACAGACGCTAAAAGCCAAGGGCATATCAGTGCTGTTGATTGAGCAAAAGCTGACGATTGCCATGGCGATTTCTGATCGTGTGCTGGTGATGGGGCACGGCAGTATCGTCTTTCAGGGCACGCCTGATAGTTTGCGCGCCGATGCCTACATTCGCAAAGAATGGCTTGAGGTGTAGCATGACGCTTGTCCCGGTTGGGACAAAAACGAGCCTAGGCATTAGTTTTTAAGGTGGCGCTGATACAAAGCAAACCTACAATGCGAAAAGAACGGTCGTACTATTTTTGGACGGCACACTTTCACAGCACTCGTCTTCTTAATTGCAGCTTCCCACAAGGAAAGAAAACTCCCCATGACAACCCTTTATGAAGTTCACGGCAGCGTTGCGGTCATCACTTTGAGTAATCCGCCCGTCAATGGCTTGGGCTATGCCACCCGCTTGTCCATCGCCGACAACTTGCAAAAAGCCAACGCAGATACCGCCATTAAATCCATCGTCCTCACAGGTGCAGGTACAGCGTTTTCAGGTGGTGCAGACATCAAAGAGTTTGGCAGCCCAAAAGCGCTGGCCGAGCCGAATTTGCTCAGCGTGATTTTGGCGATTGAAAACTCCTCAAAACCCGTCGTCGCAGCTGTTCATTCAGTCTGCATGGGCGGCGGACTGGAGCTGGCGCTGGGCTGCCATTACCGCATTGCTGCACCTGGTTGTGCTGTGGCTTTGCCAGAAGTCAAGCTGGGTTTGATTCCCGGTGCAGGCGGTACGCAGCGCCTGCCGCGTGCATTAGGTGTTGAGCCCGCACTGAACATGATCGTCAGTGGCGAGCCCGTTAAAAGCGAATTGCTGGCTCAAATCCCGGGACAAAAATTATTTGACAAAATGGCGGCATCTGTTGAGTCGCTAGCCGCAGAAGCGCTGGCCTATGCACAGTCGATTGCCGACACCCGCCCGATGCCGCTGGTGCGTAACTTGCCTTGCAAAGTAGCCAACAGCGACGCGTACTTTCAGTTTGCCCGCAACATGGTGGGCGGCATGTCGAAAAACTACCCTGCGCCGCTTAAATGCGTGGCCGCAGTAGAAGCCGCTACCAAACGCAAGTTCGATGACGGCATGGCGCTGGAACGTGAAATTTTTGTCAATCTGATGTTCACGCCTGAAGGTAAAGCGCTGCGCCACATTTTCATAGCTGAACGCGCCGCCTCAAAAATCCCCGACGTGCCCGCCGACACACCCAAGCGCGATATCAAATCGATAGCAGTCATCGGCGCTGGCACGATGGGTGGCGGCATTTCGATGAACTTTTTGAATGCGGGCATTCCGGTCAAGATGCTGGAAATGAAGCAAGATGCACTAGACCGCGGCATTGCCACGATTCGTAAAAACTACGAAGCGCAGGTCAAAAAAGGTAAGCTCAAGCAGGAGAAGTACGAGCAGCGCATGGCCATACTAACCACCACTCTGAGCTATGACGACCTTGGCGAGGCCGACATGGTGATTGAAGCCGTGTTTGAAGAGATGGGCGTCAAGGAAAAGGTTTTCAAAGAGCTCGACCGCGTAATGAAGCCCGGGGCAATTTTGGCCTCCAACACGTCAACCCTGGACATGAACAAAATTGCGGCCTTCACCAAGCGCCCACAGGACGTGATTGGCACGCACTTTTTCAGCCCCGCCAACATCATGAAGCTGCTGGAAGTAGTGCGCGGTGAAAAAACCGGCAAAGATGTGCTGGCCACGGTAATGGCCCTGGGCAAAAAGATTCGTAAGACATCTGTTGTGTCAGGCGTGTGTGACGGGTTTATTGGCAACCGCATGATTGAGCAATACGGCCGCCAGGGCGGCTTTTTGTTAGACGAAGGCTGCACCCCGGCACAGGTCGACAAGGCGATTGAAAAGTTTGGCTTTGCTATGGGCCCGTTCCGTATGGGCGACTTGGCAGGCAACGACATTGGCTTTGCCATTCGCAAGCGCCGCTACCTTGAAAAGCCCGGCATGAAGTACAGCAAAACCGCTGATCTGCTGTGCGAGAAAGGTCGCTTTGGCCAAAAAACCGGCGCTGGCTGGTATGACTACATTCCGGGCAAGCGTGATGCAATTCCGAATGCTGAAGTCGTGACGATGATTGAAGAACACCGCAAGTCACTCGGCATCACGCCGCGCAAAATATCTGACGAAGAAATCGTGCAGCGACTGGTGTATTCGCTGGTCAACGAAGCCGCCCACATTCTGGAAGAAGGCATAGCGTCGAAAGCCAGCGACATTGACATGGTGTACTTGATGGGCTACGGCTTCCCAATCTACCGTGGCGGCCCAATGAACTATGCCGACGAGGTGGGGTTGTTCAATGTGGTGCAGGCGATGAACCACTTTGCGCAGAACCCGCTTGACGATGCGGCTTTCTGGAAGCCTGCGCCGCTGCTGGCTCGCTTGGTGGCTGAAGGCAAAACCTTCAATTAAGCAATTAAAAATTTTAGGAATTCATCATGACTTCAGCTGTAATCGTTTCCACCGCACGCACCCCATTGGCCAAAAGCTGGAAGGGCTCATTCAACATGACGCACGGCGCAACTCTGGGTGGCCACGCTGTTGAGCACGCCATCAAACGCGCAGGCATTGAGGCTGGTGAGGTTGACGACGTCATCATGGGGTGCGCTACTCCTGAAGGCGCTACCGGTGCCAATATCGCCCGCCAGGTAGCGTTGCGCGCGGGATGCCCAGTCACAGTGTCTGGCATGACGGTCAATCGTTTTTGTTCATCAGGTTTGCAAACCATCGCAACGGCTGCGCAGCGCGTAATTGCCGGTGAGGCCGACATTTATGTGGCCGGTGGTGTTGAAAGCATTTCATGCGTGCAGCAAGAAATGAACACCCACATGCTGGCCGATTCATGGCTGGCCAAAAACAAGCCCGAAATTTACTGGAACATGCTTCAAACCGCCGAGCAAGTCGCCAAGCGCTACAACATCGCCCGTGACCGCATGGACGAGTACGGCGCGATCAGCCAGCAAAAAGCCACAGCCGCGTTAGCCGCAGGCTTGTATGCGGCCGAGATCGCGCCGATCACCGTCACCATGGGCGTGGCTGACCCGGTCATGGGCCTGACGACCAAGCAAGTCACCGTCAGCAACGACGAGGGTATTCGCGCGGGTACAACCAAAGAAGGCATCAGCGGCATCAAGCCCGCTATCCCTGGCGGCGTGATCGCGGCGGGCAATGCCAGCCAGTTTTCAGACGGCGGTGGTGCGGTGGTCATCATGAGCGAGACAGTTGCCGAACGCAAAGGCCTCAAACCTCTGGGGCGCTTTTTGGGTTTTGCCGTAGCAGGCTGCGAGCCAGATGAAATGGGTATTGGCCCGGTATTCGCCATCCCCAAGGTGCTGGCCAAGCTGGGACTGAAGATCAGCGATATCGACCTTTGGGAATTGAACGAAGCCTTCGCCGTGCAAGTGCTGTATTGCGCCGACAAGCTGGGCATTCCGATGGACAAGCTCAACGTCAACGGCGGTGCGATTGCTGTCGGTCACCCCTACGGCGTGACGGGCCAACGCTTGACAGGCCATGCGCTGATTGAAGGCAAACGCCGTGGCGCGAAGCGCGTTTGCGTGACGATGTGCATTGGTGGAGGGATGGGGGCGGCGGGGATTTTTGAGGTTTTGTAACTTAAAAGGGTTGTTCCATGTCTTTAGGATCCCTTATTTTTGCAGCAACGCTAGTTGCTGGAAGCGTTAACGTATTTGGTGCTGACTCGACTGTGTTGGGCAGTGACTTGTTCGACCGAGGTAAAAAACTGGACATTGATGAAATTAGGGCGCTGATCCTCAACGACGTTGAAGTTGAACAAATTAACGGAAGTACCGGCGGCATTCGTCGTTGGAAAAATAACGCCGATGGCAAGTTTGTTGCATCGAGAGTTGCGGCGACTGGTTCGGCGAGTCGTACCGCCAGGCCGGTGACCGGTTCGGGTGAATGGAAGCTGACTGATAACGGACAGTATTGCGTTCAAATTGAATGGCGACCAAATGGAGGCGGAGCAGAGCAAGAGAACTGGTGCCGTACGCTTTGGAAGTACGAGGATGCCATTTTTCTCGCGCCGCCGGATTTGGCAGCTAATCGTGAACGAAAGTACGGCCAAGTCAAGTTCGCTAGATAAAGAGCCAGATCAGCTCAACGTGATGAGGCTTAAAGGGCTAAAGTGAACACAAAACTCTTGCGAAGCTCCAAAATTGAAAAGCATTCCTGACATTTTGCGATCACTTACCGATACAGGCGTCCAGTATGTTCTTGTCGGAGGCTTCGCTGTGCAATTGCACGGCTTCGTGCGAACGACGATTGATCTGGACTTGGTTCTTTCCATGGACGACTGCAATTTAACCAAATTTATTGACGTGGCGAAACAATTTGGTCTGGCACCGGTGATGCCAGTCAGCATTGATTTTTTAAAGAATGCCAAGCAAATCGATCAATGGCACAAAGAAAAAGGAATGCTGGTCTTTGCGTTGCGTGAGCCGCAGGTTGCTGGTTCTGTGGTTGATGTGCTGGTTAGGCCCGAAGTGACATTTGACAAGCTGCAAGCTGATGCGGCAACTGTAGACCTGTTTGGTCGAACGGTGAAAATTGCGTCGATAGAACATCTTCTGTTCATGAAGCGAATCGCCAATCGGCCCAAAGATCGAGTCGATGTGGAAGCGCTTGAAAAAATCCAGCGAGGTGAAGACCCCTATGTCTGAAGTTCCGAAAGTCCATTCGTCAGTCATTTCGTCTCAAGTTGCCAACCTTCGGTGGCAGCAGTCGATTGAGCTTTATTCAACATTTACAGAAATCTGGATTCAAAACCCTCAACTTGCAAAACAGGCTGGGCGCAGAGTGCAAGAGCATGTCATGGCGATTGCTGAAGTTCAGCAACGACATGCCAACGATCTGATTTAGTTCTGATTTCAAAATAGTTACACATGACCCTTCGATCCACACTCGACTTCCTCCTCTACGACTGGCTGCAAGCCGAGTCGCTTAACCAGCGCCCGCGCTTTGCCGATCACTCGCGGGAAACGTTTGATGCGGTGTTTGACACCTGCGAGCGCATAGCGCGTGAAAAGTACGCGCCGTTTAACCGCTTGGTTGATACGCAAGAGCCGCACTTTGACGGTGAAAAAGTCATCTTGCCGCAGGCTACGCATGATGCGAACAAAGCTTATGCTGAGTCTGGCATGCTCAGTGCCGCCCAGGATTACGACATGGGCGGCATGCAGTTGCCGTACACGGTGGAGGCGGCGGCCAACTCATTTTTCGCGATGGCGTCAGTGAGCATCGGCTCTGGCATGCTGACGACTGGTAATGCCAATTTGCTGATGGTGCATGGCACTGCGCTGCAAAAAGAGGTGTTTGCAAAAAACGAATTTTCAGGCCGCTTTTCAGGCACGATGTGTTTGAGCGAGCCGCAGGCAGGCTCGTCACTGAGCGACGTTGTCACGCGGGCTGTGCCCGATGGCGCTGACTTTGAAGCTGAACCGTTGGGGGCGCGCTACCGCCTCAAAGGCAACAAGATGTGGATTTCGTCTGGCGAGCATGAGCTGACGGAGAACATCATTCATCTGGTGCTGGCGAAAATTCCGGGGCCGGACGGCAAATTGATTGCGGGCACGCGCGGGATTTCGCTGTTCATCGTGCCTAAAAAGCTGGTGAATACAGACGGCGAGCTGACTGGCGTGCGCAACGACGTTGCCCTCGCAGGCCTGAACCACAAGCTCGGCTGGCGCGGCACGACCAATACGCTGCTGAACTTTGGCGAAGGCAAATACCCGGTGGACGGCGAAGCGGGAGCCGCGGGCTACCTGGTCGGCAAGCCGCATGAAGGCCTGCGCTGCATGTTCCATATGATGAACGAAGCGCGTATTGGTGTCGGCTTGGCTGCCACCATGTTGGGCATGGCGGGCTATCACGCCAGCCTCGACTATGCCAAAAATCGCCCGCAGGGCAGGCCTGTGGGGCAGGGTGGCAAAGACGCATCCGCGCCGCAAGTTCGCATCATTGAACACGCCGACGTACGCCGCATGCTGCTGGCGCAAAAGTCATACTGCGAAGGTGCTTTGGCATTGGAGCTGTACTGCGCCCGCTTGGTCGACGAGCAGCACACTGCCGAGGCGCAAGCCGCTGATGATGCGCGCATGCTGCTGGAAGTGCTGACGCCAATTGCTAAAAGCTGGCCCAGCGAATGGTGTCTGGAGGCGAATTCACTGGCGATTCAGGTGCTGGGTGGCTACGGCTACACGCGCGATTTTCCGGTCGAGCAGTACTGGCGCGACAACCGCTTGAACATGATTCATGAGGGCACGCACGGCATTCAAGCCACCGATTTGCTAGGCCGCAAGGTGCTGATGGAGGGCGGCAGGGCGTTGGCGCTGCTGGCGGCGCGAATGCAGGCAACGATTGAAAAAGCCAGTCAAAACCCAGATCTCAAAGTTCACGCCAATGCGCTCGGCAAAGCCTTGCAGCTGGTCAGCGCTGCCACCCAATCTGCGTGGGCGACAGGCAAGCCGCAAGATGCGCTGGCCAATGCAGTACCCTACATGCAGGCCTTTGGCCACACCGTGCTGGCCTGGATATGGCTGGATGTGGCCATCGCTTCACAACATTCAAATGCTACACATTCAGTAGCTGTTAGCGCAGGCATTCAGGGCGCTACAGCCTATTTTTATGCTTACGAATTACCGAAAATAGGCGCTTGGTTGTCGGTGGTCGAAAGCCGCAACGCGCTGTGTGCCAATTTGCCCGAGGAGTCGTTTTAAATGGGGTTTTACAAACCTGGTGCCAACCACACCGCTGACCCCAAAACTGCCCGCTTGCACAAGATCATCTGGACGCTGATTTTTGGCGGCTTGCTGACGCTCATCCTCGGCGTTTTTGTCGGCAAAACCGATGACGCCTACGGCTGGGTGATGGTTGCCGCAGGTTGCGCGCTGACTGCTGTGGGCGCAATTTTGATTTATGTGCGCTCTACCATGACAGCTGATTCTTAAAACCTTTTCAACCCATTATTTGGAGACAAACATGACCCCCAGAACGATTCAAAAACTATTCGACTTGACAGGTAAAACCGCACTCGTTACCGGTGGCTCACGCGGGTTAGGCTTGCAAATGGCGCATGCGCTGGGCGAAGCAGGCGCCAAAATCATGTTGAGTTCGCGCAAGGCAGACGACTTGAAAGAAGCCGCAGCCGAGCTTAAAGCAGCAGGCATTGACGCCGACTGGATAGCCGCTGACTGCGCCAAAGAAACTGATATCCGCATGCTGGCTGACGAGGCCATCAAGCGCATGGGTCATGTTGACATACTGGTCAACAACGCAGGTGCCGCTTGGGGTGCGCCGGCTGAAGACCACCCGGTTGACGCTTGGGACAAGGTGATGAATCTGAACATTCGCGGCTACTTTATTTTGTCGCAGCACATTGCCAAGCACTCGATGATTGCGCGCAAGCAGGGCCGCATTATCAACATCGCGTCTATCGCAGGGCTGGGCGGCAACCCCAGCGGCATGCAAACCATTGCCTACAACACGTCCAAAGGCGCGGCAATTAACTTCACCAGGGCGCTGGCAGCAGAGTGGGGTGCGCATGGCATCACCGTTAACGCGATTTGCCCTGGCTTTTTCCCCAGCAAGATGACCATGGGTACGCTCAAAGCCCTGGGTGAAGAAAAGCTGGCCGCGCATGCACCGCTCAAGCGCTTGGGCGACGACGAGGATTTGAAAGGTTTGTGCGTGCTGTACGCGTCTGATGCGGGTAAGCACATCACGGGGCAATATTTGGCGGTCGATGGCGGCGTGAGTATTGTTGCTGGAGGCTAGAGGTGGCCGAACAGAGGCAATTTTCCGACGGGCAAGTTCTAGGAAAATTGGCCCCCTCAGGCGGCAGTGAGCGTCACAAAGCGAGCGAAGGCGGGGGCACTACAGGTTTCGGCGTTGAAATTCCCTTCGTTACTTACCTTGGCTTTGAGCTGGAAAAGTTTGAAAACGGCGAGTCTGCGATTGGCTACAACCCCAAACCCGAGCACCTCAACTCTTTTTCCGTCACCCACGGCGGCGCCATCATGACGCTGCTTGACGTGACGCTGGCAACCGCCGCACGCAGCGTACAGACTGACATGGGCGTGGTGACGATTGAAATGAAAACCAGCTTTATGCAGCCCGCACCAAGCGACGGCAGCCGCCTGACTGCCAAAGGGCATTTGATTCACCGTACCGCGACGCTGGCATTTACCGAAGCTACGTTGTTTGACGCACAGGGCAAAGCTTGTGCCCATGCAACCGGGACGTTTAAATATGTCAAACGCTTGGTGACCGGTTCTAAATCGAGCAACCCGCTGACAAGGTTTGAGGGCGACCTGCCTCAGACTGTGATTTCGACCGACTAAAGATGAAAGGTTTAGGTTGAACTTAGCTTTTTTAATCGACCTTGCGCATTAAATCGTGCTCTAGCCCAGGTAAATACAGCGCTAGTAGCTATTAAATCAGTAGTCTAATTTTTAACAACGAATGGAGCCCATCATGCCAAGTAACCAGCAAATCCTTCTAGACAACCGCCCAACAGGCGATGCAGTGGCCACCAACTTCAAGCTGACCAGCGCAGACACACCCGCCCTCAAAGACAACGAGGTATTGGTACGCCACCACTTTTTAAGCCTGGACCCGTACATGCGCGGCCGCATGAACGACTCCAAAGGCTACACCGCACCGCAGGCACTCGGCGAGGTGATGATTGGTGGCACGGTGGGCGAGGTGGTTGAAAGCCGAAGCCCCAAGTTTTCGATCGGCGACAGCGTGGTCGGCATGGGCGGCTGGCAGCAATTCAGCGTGGCTAACGCAGATCAGGTGGGTGCGCTGCGCAAGGTTGACACAACGCACGTGCCGCTGTCGCACTACTTAGGCGCTGTCGGCATGCCGGGCGTCACTGCGTACTACGGACTGGTCAAAATCATTGAGGCCAAAGCTGGGCAAACCGTGGCTGTCAGCGCCGCAACTGGCGCGGTGGGCAGTGCGTTTGCAGCTCTGGCCAAGGCGCGCGGCTGCCGCGTGGTGGGCATTGCAGGTGGGCCCGACAAATGCAAGTACGCGGTCGACGAGCTGGGCTTTGACGCCTGCATTGACTACAAGCTGCATGACAACGCAGGCACGCTGGCCAAAGCCATCAAGGCCGAATGCCCGGCTGGCATTGACGGCTACTTTGAAAACGTCGGCGGCATGGTGCTAGACGCGGTGTTGCCCCTGATGAACGCTTTCGGCCGAATTGCCCTGTGCGGCATGATTGCTGGCTACAACGGCAAGCCGGTGCCCATGACTTACCCAGCGCTAATTTTGATGAGCCGCTTGCGCATTCAAGGCTTCATCGTCAGCGAGCACATGGAAGTGTGGCCCGAGGCTTTGAAGGAGCTGGGCACGCTGGTGGGAACTGGCAAACTCAAGCCACGTGAATCAGTTGCCCTGGGAATTGAAGCTGCCCCCGAGGCCTTTTTGGGTCTGCTAAAAGGTAAAAACTTTGGCAAACAAATCGTCAAACTGGTTTAGTTTTAAGGGCGTCTTCTAAGGATTTTCACCATGGCCGAGCTGATTCTTCACCACTACCCGACCTCACCGTTTGCTGAAAAAGTGCGGCTGATCATGGGCTATAAAAAATTGGCATGGAAGTCGGTCGTCGTCCCGATGATCATGCCCAAGCCTGAAGTGGTGGCGTTGACGGGCGGCTACCGCAAAACGCCAGTGCTGCAAATCGGCGCGGACATTTACTGCGACACCGCGCTGATTTGCGATGTGCTGGAGCATTTGCAACCCGAGCCGTCGCTGTACCCCGAGCCGAGCAAGGGCATGGGCCGCACGCTGGCGCAATGGGCTGACACCACGCTGTTCTGGACGGCCATGGCGTATAACTTTCAACCGCCAGGTATTGCGCAGGTGTTTGGCAACGCACCGCCAGAAGCTGCCAAGGCCTTTGCCGACGACCGCCAGGCCATGCGCCAAGGCATGCCGCGCATGCCTGCAGCGGACGCCACGGCGGCTTACAAGTCGTACCTGCGCCGCATGTCTGACATGCTGGACGATTGGCCGTTTTTATTGGGCGCGCTGCCTAGCATTGCCGACTTTGCGGCCTACCATCCGCTGTGGTTCACGCGCACCCGCACGCCCGCCATGGCGGGAATATTGAACGCCACACCGGCCGTGTTGGCATGGATGGACCGCATGGCAGAAATTGGCCACGCGTCGTTTGATAAATGCAGCGCTACTGATGCGATAGCAATAGCTCAAGCTGCCACGCCGGTCGCCCTGCATGACGACACTTTCCAAGATGAACATGGCATTGCGCTGGGCAGCCAAGTCACTGTGCGAAGCGAAAACTTTGGGCTGGAGCCCACACAAGGCGAACTGATGGCCGCCACCCGCATGCACTACACACTGCGCTGCACGGACGAACGTGCTGGCACCGTTCACGTTCATTTCCCGCGTATTGGATATTCACTCAAGAAAGTTTAAGCATGATTACTGATTTCAAAGGCAAAACCGCCGTACTCACCGGTGCTGGCTCAGGCTTTGGTCTTGAATGCGCCCGCATTGGCGCCAAGCTGGGCATGAATCTGGTGCTGGCTGATGTGCAGCAAGATGCACTTGATGCCGCGACGAGCGAAATGCAGGCTCTAGGCGCGCAAGTCGTGCCCTTCAAACTTGACGTGTCGAACGCTGGCCAAATGGAAGCCATGGGCGCAGCAGTTTTGGCACGCTTTGGCGCGCCTCATCTGGTGTTTAACAACGCAGGCGTCGGCTCTGGTGGCCTGATTTGGGAAAATTCTGTCAAAGACTGGGAATGGGTGTTGGGCGTGAACGTGATGGGTGTGGCACACGGCGTGCGCGTCTTCACGCCGATGATGTTAGAGGCCGCCAGGCAAGACGCTGCCTGGCAAGGCCACATCGTCAATACCGCCAGCATGGCAGGCTTGCTGAACGCGCCCAACATGGGTGTGTACAACGTCAGCAAGCATGCGGTGGTGTCACTCAGCGAGACGCTTTATCAAGATTTGTCGCTCGTCACCGACCAAATCAGCGCATCGGTGTTGTGCCCATTTTTTGTCGCCACAGGCATCAGCCAAAGCCACCGCAATCGGCCGTCAGAGCTGCGCGCCAGCAAGCCGACAAAGAGCCAGCTCATTGGCCAAGCCATGAGTACCAAGGCGGTTAGTTCAGGCAAAGTCAGCGCGGCTGATGTGGCTCAGTTGGTGTTTGATGCGGTGTCTAGCAATCAGTTTTACATTTATAGCCATCCCAAGGCTATCAAGTCCGTGCAAACGCGGCTCGAGGACATTGTTCAAACCCGCAACCCGACGGATCCTTTCGAAGGCAAGCCGGAGTTAGGCCAGCAATTGAAGGATCAACTGCGGGCTGCGTAAAGCACTAAACCGGCAAGCGGTCAAAAACCTCGTAGCAATTTTTTAACCAGGTTTTGACCCGCTGACGTTCCAGCAAGCCCAGCGCGTCAGCGCTGTCCCGGTCGTTAACGGCTTTCCAAAAGCTGGTGTTGTGCTGGTCGATTTTGCGCATACTCACATCATGCAGGCGCGGCAGCTCAATCACATAAGCACCCTGAGCCTGCGCTTTTTGCAATGCGTATGACTCCCGCAGCAGCACAAAATCATTGCCGCGTCCAAAGTTTTGCACCACCACATAGTTCGGTCCGCTGCCGTAACTGTCGACCAAGCGGCCCAGCAAATCCACTGCGTCACGGCCATCGTCCATCACGTGCCACAGGTTTACTGTCACGCCCATCTCGCTAAAAAGCTCAATCAAGCTCGCGTCTTTGATCCACTTGGCCAATGGGCTTGAGGTTTGTGCGGCCAAGTCAACAATCACGTTTTGATCCGGGTTGTCTTCAAACGCCGCCACGATCAAGTCCATGCCTTCGTAGCTGTCGACCACCACGGGGGACGCGTAGTCTGCGTAAAACCGATTGAACGAATGGTGCGAACGGTCCGTGTCAAAGCCAGTAAAGGCAACGTCTTTATCAATGAAGTATTGCGCCAACGCCCGCGCCGTGACAGATTTGCCAACGCCGCCTTTTTCGCCGCCTATGAAGTTGATGGATGCCATGATGTTCCTGTTGAAGCTGATGGATTTTAGTTCGGGGACTTAGCACTGCAGGGACAAAAGTGACGCTGCTTAAGCGGTGCAACAGCACCAAATTGAACATCTTAGCGCATCAAAATAGTTTTCTCTCAGCAAATACGGGCGCAAGCAGCTACAAAAAAAATAGCAATATCCAACTAGAACGCAGCAGCATACAGACGCATCACCTATCGCCCCTATCCGGGCGGACGGGCTTGTTGGGCGAGTGGAAATCAACATGGTGTGGGCCAGGAGTAAGCTAGAGCCGAGATCTATGATGATGGACGGCTCGCACAGGCGGCGAGCCGCCGCTCATGGGAAATGAGCTGTAACGGTTTGATTTGCTGTATTTTTTAGAGCTGCTTGGGCCCGTATTTGTTGGGTTACAGGCTTAAACAATTCCTGAAAAGAGATGATATGTTGCTTTGCCAGACGGCATCCCACATCAATGCAGACAACGCCCCACGCAAGCTGGGGCAAGCATTGGCTAGCTGCGGTTCGGTAGCGGGCTATAGCGGCATGGGCATGACATCGGCCTCGCTGCTGGCGGGCAAGCCCACCGTTTGCATCGCCCGGGGTCCGGAAAACCATCGGGCTGCAAGCTCGGTCGAGCCGTTTAGCGCGGGCCTACTCCTCAACCGCCATGCAGGTGCCAACTTGGCAACGCTACCCACCGCAGTGATCGACCACCCCTTCCAAGCGTGGGACTTTAACCCCTCCACCTTCGCTACAGGTGCAGATTCAGCCATCACCGAGCGCAATGGCAAAGGCTTTACTGTTTACCTTCAGCAGGCCGCATCAGCTGGCAGCACGCTGGTCTTGAACATTGCAGGCGCAGTTGGCACAGGCTTAAAAGCCATCCTGGGCGACAGCGTGGTCGACGCCAATGGCGCAAGCATTGAATTGACGGAAGGCCAAACACAGGTCAGCTTCGCCCTGGTCAGTGATTCAGACATCACTGCAGACCAAGCCGGCGGTATTACCGTGAACTACCAAAGCAGTAGCCAAGACACAGCCACCAGCAACACGTGGGGCTTAACCCTCAAAGATGCAGGCGAGACAGAAAACACCCTAGAGGGCGACTTTCTCGTCAAGACCGAGAAGGCCAGCAGAGACATCACCCGCCTTGATGCGCAAAATCAAGAGGTTATCGTTGTCAAAGCAGGCGAGCTGTACTACGTGCGCGATGGGCAAGGCAACCTGGCGGCAGGCAGCGATCAGCCAACCAAAAAACCCATCTTGGGCGAAGTCGATGGGCAGACCGTCATCGTGGGCTACGAAGACATTCCTAGTGACGATGTAACAGTGACGACCAATGCCATCTTTGGCGGCGCAGGCAAAGACAAAATCAATGGCTTGAGCAGCGATGAGTTGCTGGTGGGCGGTGAAGGCAATGACTGGATCAGCAGCGCCGGGGACGCGAACGGCAATCGTCAGCAAATAGGCTCAGACCCTACCTGGAGCCGCTGGGGTTTGCCTGCGGATGAAACGGCTATCGGCACAAGCGCCATCTGGGGCACATATACACGGCGCGGCACGCAAGGCTTCACATCGACTGTTTGGCGGGGCATGGCGCGAGGTAAGCGCGTTACCGGCATCAAATACTGCAAAAACAGGAGCTGCTACCGCAGTATTTCATTGGGCTATGAGCCAAATGATTATAAAGTTGCAATCTAAAGAGTAACTAAAAATGATCTTCTTACTAATACTCTTGGCCATAGCCGTGTGGATTGTCGTTCTGTATGGTGCAGGCTACTTTCTTACCTTCTTCATTAAGCCCAAGTGGATTCGCCACGTGATTGGCCTAGCAGTACTTGTTAGTTTGTTCACCTTGCCGCTGCGTGACGAAATGGAGGGCGAAAAAGAGTTTGAGGCCCTTTGCAAAACAGGTGGCGTTTACCAAATCGCACCCAGCGCGGTTGGGAAGAAGTTTGATTTGCGTTACAGCTCGACAGCGTTAAAACCACTATCTGGTTTCCTGCGCCCGGTAGAGGAAACGACCATTATTTACACCGATGTCGCCAGCGGTGAAGTGATCGCAACAGCGAAAGGCTTTATAGCCAAAGGTGGCTGGCTTGTACAAAAGGGCTGGCTCAGAAATTCTGGCGGGGGAGATGGTGCGTTTTTGGGGCGCGATCAATGCTTTCCGCCATCGACTTTGGAACAAGAGCTTCGCTTAACCGCCATCAAAAACAGAGTTGTGAATTAAAAGAGAGCCTTAATCATGGAAATAAATTCAATCCAAAACGCGTTCATCAATGCTTTACTGGCAGATGCAACCTATGTTGAAAATTTGACGAACATATCAGGTATACCGCTCTCAGGTGATGAGTTAACTCGACAGCTTGGGAAACGCCTAACGCCCGCCCTAGCCAAATACCTTTCAGATCACTTCGAAGTTGTCACCCAAAAACTAACAAAAGACGAAACCGAAAGCGGCTTTGACGCCACGGTATGGCGCTCAAAAGACGATGGACAGGTCTACGTGTCTATGCGAGGCACTGAAGGCAAAGGCGATTTAATTGCGGATGTTGACTTGACCGCGTCGGGGCTGGCCGGTTGGCAAACTCTCGACATGGTCAACTGGTGGCTCAAGTCACGTGCACCCGTTGGCACACTTGCCGCTCAGATTAAATTCGAAACCATTTCCACGCCGGGTGGCACGGTAATTACTACAAGTTATATGGCTGCCGCAACACCCGTACCAGGTGATGGCACATTGACCAATGTGACTTCTGTAGTTGTCAACGGCCACAGCTTAGGTGGTCATTTGTCTACTGCGCCAGGGCACTGCGCCAGGGCAGCGCGCCAGGCAGCGCGCCAGGCAGCGGGGTCAGATACCGTCTTGAAAGTCAAGCGCCAGCGCACTAATTTTGATAGGCGCCAATGCAGAAGCTGTAAATTCAATTGCCTCAGTGGCCTTTTT
>JAYWFR010000179.1:0-9600 GCA_043778695.1 Polaromonas sp.
GGGCCGCCCCAAGCCGGGCGACGCCCCCTCGGGGGGCAGCGACGACGCGAAGCGCGGAGCGTGGGGGCCAACCGTCTTCAACACCAAGCCCGCCAGCTACGAGCAACTGCACCAGTCCATGCTGTGCGGACTGCTGGGCAACCTCGGCCAAAAAAGCGATGAAGAGGACTGGTACTTGGGCGCACGCGGCATCAAGTTTTACCGCCACCCCGGTGCCAAGCTGAGCAAAAAACCGGGCCGCTGGATTGTGGCGGCCGAGCTGGTTGAGACCACGCGTTTATTTGGTCGCGGCATTGCCAACATTGAGCCGCAGTGGATTGAGCAGGTCGCCGGGCACCTGTTAAAAAAACAATTGCTCGACCCACATTGGGAGAAAAAAGCCGCACAAGTCACTGCCCTGGAACGCGCCACGCTGTACGGCCTGGTGGTCTACAACGGCAGGCGAGTTAACTTTGGCCGGGTTGACCCGGTGGCCGCACGTGAGGTGTTCATTCGCGAAGCATTGGTTGCTGGTAACTGGGACACACCACTGTCGTTTTTAAAAGCCAACGAAAAGCTGATCGCCAAAGTGCAAGATCTGGAGCACAAAGCCCGCAGGCAAGACGTGCTGGTAGATGAAGAGCTGATTTACGCTTTTTACGACCAGCAGCTGCCGGCCGGCGTGTGCAGCGGTGCCAGCTGCGAGGCTTGGTATCGGGATGAGGTTAAAAAGCAGCCGCAACTGTTGCTGCTCACACAAGAAGAGCTGATGCGCCACGAGGCGGCAGGCATCACGACGCAAGCCTTCCCGAAAATTTTGCGACTGGGCGGTGTCGATTGCACGGCTACCTACCTGCACGAGCCAGGCGACGCCAAAGACGGCGTGACGGTTGACGTTCCGCTGTTCGCGCTGAACCAGGTCAATGAAGATCGCTGCGAATGGCTGGTGCCAGGCATGCTGAAAGACAAAGTGCAAGCGCTGATCAAAACGCTGCACCAGCGGCCACGCTCGCGCCTGGTGCCGCTGCCTGACACCGCCTCCAAGATGGCCGTTCAGCTCAATCAACCCGAGGTGTTTGGTTGCGGGTCATTGACTGACGCAGTGCTCAAGCTGGTGCGTGACGCCACAGCGGTGGACGTCAAGCGTGGTGACTTAAAACTCGACATGCTGGCTGCGCATTTGTTCATGAACTTTCGGGTGGTCGATGAGCATGGCAGGCAGCTGGGCACAGGCCGCAGCCTGGCTGGGCTGAAGGGCGACTTGGGCACGCAGGCGCGCGGCGCTTTTCAAGCGTTGGCGGGGCTCAAAAACCTCGCCAAACCACCCGTTCAACTGTCACAAGCGCCCAATTCACAGTCAAATAAGCCTGCGGCCCATGTAAATGCTGCGCGTGCAGCTCCTGAAAAAGTAGCAGTCAAAGCACCTGAGCGCTACACCAGCTGGTCGTTTGGCGAACTAGCCGAGTTGATGGAAATCACCAAAGGCCAGCAAACGCTGATCGGTTTCCCAGCACTGATTGACTTGGGTGATGCCGTGACGATTGAGGTGTTTGACGAGCCCGAGCTGGCCAATGGCAAACACCGCGCAGGCTTGACGCGCCTCTTTGCGCTGCAAATCAAAGACGCGATCAAGTACCTGGAAAAAAACCTGCCTGACCTGCAAAAAATGGCCACTGCCTACATGCTGGTGGGCCGCGCGGCGGACAATTCAGGGGGCGGTACGCTGGAGGAGTTGCGGGCGCAAATTCTTGAGGTTGCGTTAAGTCGATGCTTCCTGCTCGACCCACTGCCGACGTGTGAAGCTGAGTTCAAAAAGCGGCTAGACGAAGGGCGAGGGCGTTTGACCTTGATCGCCACTGAAATTGCTCGCCTAGCAGGCGGGATTTTGCTGGAATTTACCGCCGCCCAGCGCAAGATCAAAGACACGAAAAATGCAGCCGATGCGTCAGCGGACGCCGCCCAACAATTGCAGCGTTTGGTGCCCAAGAAGTTTTTAACCGCCACGCCGTATGGGCAGTTGCAGCATTTCCCGCGCTACCTAAAAGCCATCACCGCGCGGCTAGACAAGTGGCGTGCCGATCCTGCACGCGACGCCGCAAAGATGCTTGAATTAAAACCCCAAGAGCAACGTTACTGGCGCTTGGTCGCCGATCGAAAGGGCGCAACAGATGCTCGCATGCAAGAGTTCCGCTGGCTGCTGGAAGAACTACGCGTCAGCTTTTTTGCCCAAGAGCTGCGCACGCCGCAGCCGGTCAGCATCAAGCGGTTAGAGAAGGTTTGGCAGCAACTGATCAGTTGATGCCTTCCCTTTGGTCGCGAAGAATCGCTATGTGGGTCATCCACACCATCCTGGCTACCTGCATTGTCAGGCTAGTGGCGGACGATGAGGCCCAACGGGGAGTCACTGTCGACCTCGCTTGCTTGCAACCTAGCTGGGCTGGGGGTTCTGGCGGGCGCTTCTGACGGGCGCATCTTACGGGCGCATCTAACGGGCGCTCCCGCAGCTTGACCGTGTTAATTAATGCCGAAAATGTGAAAAAAGCTAAAAAATCACTTTTAGCGGCGGGCAGCTCGCTATAAACTCAGAAGCATTCGGCTAGCGTGATGTGACGCATACCGGGCAGTTGTAAGGTTTGTAATCAGCGAGCGAAGTATGTTCTTGTGGCGGGGCACATAACTGGTCTAACAGGCAAAGCACTGCGTTTGTTCACACCAGTATCTGGGCGATCAACCTATCAAGCGTTGACTTGACGAATGCGAACTTGGACTAACTTTATCTATGTCGACCTCTGAGCCTAAAAACCACATGCCCAAGACCAGCTTTTTAAAGTGGGCGCTAGGCTGCACTTTTTGTCTTTTTAGTTGTTTGGCGCAAGCGCAATTGGGGTACGGCGTTGGTTTTAGCGACGGTACAAACACAAGCGCAAGAACTGCTGTTTTTGTTATCAGTACAGCCACCGGTCTTGCCACTGTGCCCGCAGTGCCCAACAGCATTCCCTATGACTCATCGGCCATTGGGGTCAGTCCGATCAATGGCTTTGTCTACTTTGTGGAAAGAACCGCGACTACCACGCCACGAATCGGCACGTGGGATCCGAGGACTGGCACAGCCGTCAATATTGGGCCAACTGGGGCCGTGGTGGCTGACATTTTGCGGGCCACCTTTTGCCCGAACGGACGTTTTTACATCGGTGGCAGCGGCACGGGCGGCGGTGCCGGGGTTGAGATTTATGAGATCGACCCGGCCAACGGGGCCCTCCTTCGAACCTTGGTCATGTCAGGCCCGGCAACCGGTGGCTCGGGCGATATTGTTTGCACCAACACTGGAGACCTTTACCTGCTGACGTCACCAGCGGCTGCTGGACCCTACGAATTTTTTCGGGCGACAGCTGCCCAAATAGCCGCTGGCGGTACCTTTACGCCGACATCGGTAGGCCTTTTGGGAACGGTAACCGCGCCCAATGGCTTGCTTGAAACGCCCAACACGCTCGCAGGTTGTGCCGCGGCCCCCAACCCTTGCTTTCTGGCGTCTGGTGGCGCACTAGGTTTGATGTACACCCTTAATTCAACGACTGGGGCTGCCACCACTCTTACGGCTGTGTCGGGGGCATATTTAACGGACATGTCCCGGGAGTTCCCGCGTGATTTGTCGATTCAAAAATCAGTCACACCCACGGCCGCATTACAAAGCGGCAACACCATCACCTACACCCTGGTGGTCAGCAATCCTGGGCCGGCGGTTGCCGGCAATGTCTCAGTGATTGATCTGTTGCCCTCAACGGGGGTCAAATCTGTCAGCGCAACATGGACATGCTCCATAGCGACTCCGGGCGTGCTGGGTACGGCAGTTGTCAGCGCCTGCGCTGCAGCCAGCGGCACCGGGCCTTTGAACTCAACCGTCAATCTGTCTATTGGTGGGACTGCGGTCTTTGTTATTTCAGTACCGCTACAAAGCAGTTTTACTGGAACCCTGACCAACACGGCCACGGCGGCATTGTTTGGCGCTGCTTTTGACAGCAACACCAGCAACAACAGCGTCACAACCACGTCAACTGTCACGCCGGCTGCGAACTTGACCATTTCTAAAACCAACGGGGTGACGTCCCTGGTGGCCGGGAGCACCACCAGCTACACCATTACCGTTGCCAACCTTGGGCCTGCCGACGCTCCTGGCACGCGACTCACTGACCCGGTCGCACCCGGTTTGAGCTGCAGCAGCGTGACCTGCGCAGTCACCGCCGGCACAGCATCATGCCCTAGTCCGTTAAGTGTCAGTGCGCTCCAAACCACCGGGCTTCTCATCACGCCAACATTCAATGCGAACGCGACGCTTTCTTTCGTCGTCACGTGTGGGGTAACTGCGACTGGGCTTTAATTTCAGGTTTGGTCCGCCCGAGCTGGTCGTTGCTTACGCGGCGTGAACCAGCTGTTGGCCAGTTAACGCCAACCCATCAATGGCCTGAAACATCGCCTGCCGCGCCTGGCTGACGATTTGGCCGCGCCACAAGTCAGTGTCGGTATAAAACGCTGCCATCATCTGCCCCTTGATTTGTCTGGCTAGTTCGTCAGGTGCATTTGGGTGGTTGCGCAGCCAATGCTCAGCGCGCAAGGCGTTGATCACCTGCAGCACGGGCACTGTGCCGTATTCCATCGCGATGCCGGTGTACTCAGCCTGCGGTGCTTCTTGGCCAATGGCGTGCCACATCAGGCCGGTTAAAAACGCCGAAGTTGAGGAGCCGTCGTAAATTGAGGTGATCGGTGTTTTCGCGTTGCCATTTTGTCCGCCGCCCCACCAACGACGTGCGCGTGCAATCGCCGCTGCGTCGTCTTTGCCCGCCCAAATGCGCTCGCCGACGCCGCTGGCGCCCAGGCCGGTGTGCAGGTCTATCCAGGCTACATGTCTGGCCTGTGCGGCATGCTGACGCAGCACGGCGCGCTCGGCTTGGTTGCTCCACGTGGGGCTGTTGCCGCCGTAAAACAAGCCGTTGGCAAACTCGTGCTGGCCTTGGGTGATGGCCGATTGGAAGGTTTCTTCTCCGTTTGCTGCTATGAAATTTGCAATTGCGGCCTGGTTGGCGGCGTCGGGTGGCCACTGCTCAGGCAAGACCAGCGCGTGCAATGCTCGGTACGCAGCGTTGTCGGGCAAGGGTTGGCTAAAGTCCTGAAAATTGCGGTTCAAGTCCACGTTTTCATGTGTGGTGCGGCGGATGTGCGAAAAGCCGTACGGGTTGAGCGCGTGGATGTAGAGCACTGCCGTGCCGGACGCGCGCGCTTTTTCAAGCCATTCGGCATCATGCAGCGCATGCACCTGCACGCCGCTGCCGCAGTAGCCTTCAACGCCGTGGCAGGCGCTGCTGACAATCAGAAGGTTCTCCGCATCCAGCGGTCCGTCCCGCGCGACATCCATCGCCAGGTCTTCACCATCACGGCCTTTCAGTGGGTGGGCGTGTGACTGAACGTTGATGCCAGCTGTGGCTGCTGCTTCCAGAAATTTAATGCGTGCCTGAGCGTAGCTGGTGGAGAAGGCGTCGGGTATGGAAATCATTAGTTTTTACCTGAGTAAATGAGCTGTAGCCTAGATAAATAGGGCGCAAGAAGCTCCTGAATAAATAGCAAAAGGTTAGAGCCTAGTCTTCCCGAACGCGCATAAAACTGGCAAAGCGCGGGATGCCGCTGTCATTCAAACCGCGGTAGCGGTATGTCACCTGGCTGCCGACAGCAGGCGGATTTTGCCGCTGTGTATCGCTCCAACCCGTACCCAATTTAAACCGCTTGGCAGCTTGGCCATCTCTGGCAGGCATTTCCACCAGCAGCGCACCCAGCTGGCCTGCGTATTTGCCATTGCCGGGAATGTGCGCGATGACTTTTGCCTCCGCATCGTCATGGGTTTTGAACTTCAGCAAATCGTCGTTGCGTACACCTTTGTACAGCGAGCTGCCGCGGTGCAGCATCAGGCCCTCCCCACCTGCCTTGTTGATTTGTTTGAGCTCGCTCTGAAGCGCGGCGTGGCTGGCAACCTTGCTTTGCGCAACGGCTTGCACCCAAGGCACAGCGAGCTTGCTGACGACGGTGTTGAGCGTTGCCAAGCGGTCAGTGAACGGGCCAGGCTCGGCAGGCAAGTCAAACACCATAAACCTGATGCCGCGCCAGGCTGCATCGCTAGGGCCTTGCTGGCGCACGGTTGACACGGCTTTTTGAAATTGCCCCCGCCCGGCCCACAGCTCGCCATCCATCGGCGTTGTGGGCCAGTTGGCTGTAAACCAGGCAGGCGCATTGATGGTTTGACCACCACGGGTCAGCAACTTTTGCCCGTCCCAATAACCGCGCACGCCGTCGTATTTTTCGCTGACCCAGTAGTCGGCCAGTTGCACCGATGGGCTGTACACGTTGGCCAGCATGAGCGGCGGCTTGACGTCTGCAGCAAGTGCAACAGGTGTCGTGCTGTACCCAATGGCTACCAGCAGCAATGCAAGGATGCTATGGTTTAAATAGCTGCTTGCGCTCTTTTTACGTGGCCTGGAGGCGTATTTCATCACTCCCTCCCCTTCCGGGGGAGGGCTGGGGTGGGGGCAAGCACTGAAACATTGCCAGCATCGCGCGTGCCCCCATCCCCGCCTTCCCCCGGAAGGGGAAGGAGCAAGAGGAACTGCGTCGTGACTAAAGCCGGCATGCCATTAGCTTGAAGCCGTCGCAACCGGCTCAGCAATCCCGCCCACCACCTGGCTAAACCCACCATCTACATACGTTATCTCGCCCGTTACGCCGCTGGCCAAGTCGCTGAGCAAAAACGCCGCCACGTTGCCAACTTCATCAATCGTCACATTGCGGCGCATGGGGGCAGCGGCAGCAACCGCACCGAGGATTTTACTGAAGCCCGCAATGCCGCTTGCCGCCAAAGTTTTAATCGGCCCGGCGCTGATGCCGTTGCAGCGAATGTTTTTCGGGCCGAGTGATTCAGCCGTGTAGCGCACCGACGCCTCCAGGCTCGCCTTGGCCAAACCCATGGTGTTGTAGTTGGGCAGCACACGCAGCGCGCCGAGGTAGGTAAGGGTGAGCAATGCCGATTTGTCGTTCAGGTACGGCAAAGCAGCCTTGGCCATCGCCGGGAAGCTGTAAGCGCTGATGTCGTGAGCGATCTTGAAGCCCTCGCGCGAGAGGCCTTCCAAAAAGTCACCAGAGATGGCCTCTTTGGGCGCAAAGCCGATGCTGTGTACAAAGCCGTCAAACTTCGGCCATACCTTGGCGAGGTCTGTAAACAGTTGCGTGATCTGCTCATCACTGCCGACGTCGCAGTCAAAAATAAGCTTCGAATCAAAGTCTGCAGCAAATTCAGTGATGCGGCCTTTAAACCGCTCACCCACATAGGCAAAAGCCAGCTCGGCGCCCTGCGCCTTGCAGGCTTTGGCGATGCCGTAAGCAATCGAGCGGTTGCTCAATACACCGGTGATCAATAATTTTTTGCCGTCTAAAAAGCCCATGACGTATTCCTTGTCAAAAATCTTGCAGAATTGTGACATGCGCGTAATGCTTGTTTTTTTGATGTTGATGACCTGCCAGCCGGTTTGGGCTGCACATGGTTTGGGCATGGGTTACGAGCCTAAGTACCCTGCAAATTTTCCAAACTTTGATTATGTCAATGCCAAGGCGCCGAAGGGCGGCACCCTTGTGTTGTCAGCCAGTGGCAGTTTTGACAAGCTCAATCCTTTTACCCTCAAAGGTCAGGCGCCAGCGGGTATGGGTCGCAGTGGCAATGGTTTTGTGTTTTCTGAATACGGTCTGGTTTTTGATTCACTAACTACACCTAGTGAAGACGAACCCTTTTCACGTTACGGGTTACTGGCAGAAGACATTGATTTGGCCGAAGACAAACTAAGCGTGACCTTCAGGCTAAATCCGAGGGCAAAGTTTTCAAATGGGGATGCGGTTTTGGCGCTGGACGTTAAGCATTCGTTTGACACGTTGATGAGCAAACTCGCCGGTCCAACATTTCGTTCGTACTGGGCTGACGTTCGGCAGGCAGTTGTGATGAGCGATCGGGTTATTCGCTTTGATTTCAAGCGCAAAAATTCCGAGCTGCACATGATTGTTGGGCAACTGCCGATTTTTTCGCGCGCTTGGGGCAAGGGCAAGCCTTTCGACCAGATCACGGTTGAACCGCCAATTGCTAGCGGACCGTACGCGGTTGGAGCCATAGACTTTGGCAAAACCATATCGTACAAACGCCGCGCAGACTATTGGGCGTCAGACTTGCCGGTGCGCAGGGGAATGTTTAACTTTGAAGATGTGAGTTACCAATATTTCCGCGATAAGTTGGGCGAAGAGGAGTCCCTGAAAGCTGGCGCGTTAAGTGCGCTTGAAGAAACAAGTATCACGGCTTGGATGCGGCGCTACAAAGGCAAAAGATTCGATTCAGGCGAATTGACCAAGGCGGAAATTGACCACAGCCGGAGCACCGGCATGCAGGGTCTCATCGTCAATTTAAGAAAAGAACGCTTTGCTGATGTGCGAGTTAGGCAGGCTCTTGCACTTGCTTTTGACTTTGACTGGCTCAATCAACGGCTTTTCTACGGCAAACGCGCGCGGACCCAGAGCTACTTTCAAAATACGCCTGACCTGATGGCGCAAGACACTGTCAGCAGCGAAGAAAAGGTTTTGATCTCGAGCCTAACGCTCAACGCAAAATTGTTAAGCCGTATCAACGGCTCATTGCCCCGACAAGCGAGCACAGGCGGTACCGCGGATGGCTTACGCCGAAACTTGGTGCAGGCGCAGCAGTTGCTTAATTCGGCGGGTTGGAATGTCAGCGAAGGCGCTTTGCGTGATAAGAATGGTCGGCCATTTACGATTGAAATGGATATTGCTGACCGAAGCGTGGAAATCGTTTTAGCTCCGTACGCGAGGAACCTTGCAAAGCTCGGAATCGATCTTCAATATCGCTTGCGTGATGCCAGCTTGATCAAGAAAAAGCAGGATGCTTTTGATTTTGAAATGGCCGTCAATATTCTGGGCGGCTCTCCAAGTCCAGGCAATGAGCTTTACGACGATTTTGGTTCAAAATCCGCCGATGAAAAGGGCAGTCAAAATTTGAGTGGAATCAAGGACGAGGTGCTCGACGAGTTGATTGAGGTGATTGTCAACAGCCCAGATCGCCAGGCAATTTCCACAGCTGCTCGCGTGCTAGATCGCTACCTTTTGCACAGCCATTTTGTGGTGCCAATGTATTACGGAAAACAGTTTTTTATTGCCCACAAAAGCCAACTTCAGCACCCCCCAAAGTTACCGTCGCACATGTTGGCCGGCTCGTGGCTGTTGACGATGTGGTGGGCTGACGCAAAGGTGAAATGAACATGGGCACCTATTTGCTTCGCCGCATTTTGTTGATGATCCCGACGCTATTTGGCGTGTTGGTGCTTAACTTTGCCATCGTTCAATTCGTACCCGGAGGTCCTGCGGAGCAGTTGATTTCTCAGCTGACTTCAAAAGAGGGCAGTGTATCAGGCAACACGTCTGGCCAGCGCACACTGGACGCCAAGCAGATTCAAGAGATCAAGGCGCTGTATGGGTTTGACAAACCCGCACCAGAAAGATTTGTGCAAATGCTGGGACAGTATTTTCGGTTCG
>JAYWFR010000180.1:0-23542 GCA_043778695.1 Polaromonas sp.
TGCATCTCGACGAGGCCTTGGTCACTGCCGTGCCAGACGAGGTCTTGCGCTACTTGATGCCCAGCCGCTACTGCGAGTCAGACATTTTGAGCCGTGCTGCGCAGCAACTGTTCGGCCAATTGCCACATGGCCTGTCCCGAGTTCGTGCCATTGAAAGCTGGATTCATGATTCAATTGACTATCTGCCTGGCTCCAGCACGTCGACCACCACGGCGCAAGAAGTTTTTGTACAGCGGGCAGGCGTATGCCGCGACTTTGCGCACCTGGGCATCACCTTTTGCCGGGCGCTGAACATCCCTGCGCGGCTGGTGGTGGGCTATGTGTATTTTCAAGAGCCGCCACAAGACTTTCACGCCGTGTTTGAGGCTTGGTTAGACCACCAATGGGTGGTGTTTGACCCCACCAAAATGGCGCCAATTGACCGCCTGGTGCGGGTCGGCACAGGGCGTGACGCCAAAGATGTGGCCTTTGCCACCATCTTTGGTGGCGTGCAAATGCTGCGCAAAGAGCTGCAAGTCAACGAAGGCGACCAATTGTCTGATCAGCCAGCCAGTGCCTTGCCACCCGCGCTGTCGCTGGTGACGTCTTGATTCAAGTCGCGTAACCTTTGTCGAGCCTGTCCAGCTTGCGTATCAGCGACGGCCAGACAAACGCACCGCCCAGGCCGCCAGTTTGCACCTTCAAGGCCTGGGCCACGCCTTTAACGATCGATGGATTGACCTGCGTTAGCTCACCGCCGCCTGATTGCGCATCAATTTGGATGCGGCAGGTATTTTCAAAGGTGTACATGCTTAAAAAAGCGTCGGCAATGCTTTTACCCACCACCAGCAGGCCGTGGTTGCGCAGCACCAGAAAGTTGGCTTGGCCCAGGCTGGCCTGCAAGCGCGGTTTTTCTTCGTCTCTGAATGCCACGCCCTCATACGCGTGGTAGGCCAACGAGCCGAGCACAAAGGTCGATTGTTGGCTGATCGGCAGCACACCAGCGGCCTGAGCGCTGACCGCTACGCCGGCCCGGGTATGCGTGTGCAGCACGCAACCGGCGTCATGCCGCGCCTCGTGCACCGCGCTGTGAATGACAAACCCCGCAGGGTTTACCGGAAACGGCGATTCAATCACCTTGTTGCATTGCTCATCAACCTTGACCAGGCTGGACGCGGTGATTTCGTCAAACATCAAGCCGTACGGGTTGATTAAAAAATGGTGCGCATCACCACTGACGGATGCCGGCAACTTGGCACTGATGTGGGTGAACACCAAGTCGCTCCAGCCGTACAGTGCCACCAGTCGGTAGCAAGCGGCCAGATCGCAACGCAGCTGCCATTCTTCAGCGCTGACGACTTCTTTGAGATTGGGAATATGCATAGTGGCTTCCGTTTAAGTGGTGTACAGCCCATTACCTTACGCCAGCAGCGCACTTCGGTATGTCGCTCACACAACACCACCGCTGCACAGCCACCGTGCGGCCCGAGTATGGGGCCTCCTACCCCGTGTCAGTTCACCAAAGCCGTAGGGCCACCCTTTATGCCGACACGGCGCAAGTGCTGGAAGGCTGGAAGGCTGGTAGGCGCAAGCGGTTTGACAAATACACGATTTAATTCGGCTGTAGCCTAAGTAAAATGTGCGCATGCAGCTATAAAAGTAGGAGCAAAGACGACGCTAGCGACCTTCCGCCCGATCTTCCGCCGGACCTTCCGCCGGACCTTCCGCCCGCAAGCGGGCAACCAGCATGCTGCGCGTATTTTGCAGTTGTTCCTTCTGCTTTTTTGGGGGGGAAGGGGCAGGGGCAAGGGCAAGGGCAAGTGCATTACCAGACTTGGCACCGTACATGCACCAATCTATGCCTCATTCCCAAAAAAGTAAGCGGTAAAAAAACAGCAGCGCATGCATACCCCGGACTCTATTTGGTGCCTGAACACCACGGCTTCGAATTGAAAATATTTAACACGCCAAGCAACGATGCTTCAAAGTACCACTTTCACCATTGGGTGGGTGCTGAGCGTGCGGTACAGCTCGTCGAGTTGCTCCCGGCTGGTGGCAGTGACGGTGACGGTCACGCCCAAGTATTTGCCGCCGCTGCTCTCACGCAACTCGATGGTCGACGCGTCGAAGGCCGGGTCAAATTGATGCGCAACGTGAGTGATAGCAGACAATAGACCGTCGACCTTCAACCCCATCACCTTGATGGGGAACTGAGACGGGTACTCAATCAACGATTCTTGTTTGGGCGGCTCTGGGGCAACAGGTTTAGCGGTCATGCGATTACTGCCTTGGTGTGCTTTGCGTGCTGGTATGCCGCGTATAACTTGGCATATACAGGGCCGGGCAGGCCGACGTTGTTACCTGTTCCGACCTTTTTGTCATCCAGCAGCGTGACGGGCAGCACCTCTTTGGTGGCGGACGACAGCAGCAATTCATCAGCGGCGAGCACCTCAGAGCGGGTAATACGCCGCAGCTCAAACGGGATGCCCGCGCTGCGGCACAGCTCTTCAAACAAGCCGTAGCGTATGCCTTCCAGTACCAGTTTGTCTTTGGGTGGCCCCAGCAGTTTTCCTTTTTGAACCACCCACACATTGCTGGCGGCGGCTTCACTCAAATAGTCGCCCCTGAACATCACAGTTTCCAACGCATTCGCGTCAAAGCTGATCTGCCTTGAAAACACTGCGCCCAACAAGCTGGTGCTTTTAATGTGCGCTTTTTCCCACCTGAAGTCGTCTGCGGTGACGCAGGCCACACCTTGGGCGCGCTGCTGTTCGGTCGGCAGCTTCATGGCGTTGACCATCATGAAAACAGTGGGTGTCAGGTCAGGCGGCATGACGTGGTCGCGCATGGCCACGCCCCGGCTGACCTGGATGTAGATGATTTGATCCAGATTTGGCTGGTTTTCACCGTCATTTAGGGCTGTAGCGCTTATAGAACGTGCGCGAGCAGCTATTAATTGCATAGCGATGGCTCGCCACTGGTCTTTTGTCAAAGGGTTGGCAATACGCAGCTCGGCCAGGCTGCGGGCCAGGCGCGCCATGTGCTGGTCAAATCTGAATAACCGGCCAGCGTAAGCCGGTACGACTTCATAAATGCCATCGCCAAAGATGAAGCCCCGGTCAAGTACGCTGATTTTGGCGTCTTTGAGCGGCGTGTAGTCACCGTTGAGGTAGCAAAGCGTGTCGGGCAGGGTAGGCGTTTCGTTCATATCAAAAGTGCAGTGGGGTCGTGCGGCGGTGGATCAATATCCTACCGCTTAACGCGGCAAACGCACAGCCAAAATAGCCAGCCAGCCCAAAGTGAAGTTGAGCAGCGTCATCTTGTGAATCACACCGCCCGCTTTGGCAGCCAGTGGCTACTCTGCTGCAGCAATCGCGCGCTTGTATTTTTTAAAGCCTGCAAAATAAATTTGGCCAAACACCAGCATCATGGCGACACCCAGCATCAGCATGACGTTCCAGTCCAGCGGCACGTCGCCACTGCCAGAGGCTAATCGGGCCGCCCGAAAAATGGCGTTATACAAATGCGTACCAGTCGCAAACACAACCACAACCGCTGCCAGCGCCCAAGCGTAAAAGCGTCGCCAGACATGACCTACTAATTCGGCTCTGGGTTGTGCGCCCATAGTGGCAATGGCTGCTGGCCGAAGCGCAAACAGCGTAAATGTCATGCCGCCCATCCAGACAATGCCTGCTATCAGGTGAAGGAGTTTTGTGTAGTCGTACATGATGGGTTTTCGATTGAAAAGCATGATTGTGTCTGGGCTTCAAACCCATCGAAAGTCCCGCAAAAGCAACTAAATCTTGATGCACCACTTCTTTCGCCGTTTTGACCAACCGGGTTTCTACGTATAATCAGAGGCTGTGGAAAATTCACGAGTTGTAACCTGCCTGTAATCTGCGATGCACAAAATCGAAGATTCTGTCAAACGCAACGCTTGGGACGACAGTGGCACGCAAGAGCCATTCAAGCGGCTGACGCGCGAGCAGGCATCTATGCTGCGTCGGCAGAATCCTTCGTTATCGCCCTGGGCGGTGTTGACGGGGCAAGCGACAGCGGGGCTGACATTAGCGTTAGCAGTTTGGCTGTTCACAGATAGTGCGAAT
This sequence comes from Polaromonas sp., assembly GCA_043778695.1. Classification (GTDB taxonomy): domain Bacteria; phylum Pseudomonadota; class Gammaproteobacteria; order Burkholderiales; family Burkholderiaceae_C; genus Polaromonas. Next base: position 4,086 of record JAYWFR010000180.1, read on the forward strand.
TTAGGCTGGTCTGCGCTTTATGGGGCGCTGGCGGTGGTTGTTCCCGGTGCTTTGTTCGCTCGGGGTTTGATGAGCAAGGTGACCATGATCAATCCGGCCGCTGCGGTAACTGGATTTTTTTTGTGGGAAATGGTGAAGATCGGTTTGGTATTGGCCCTGTTGTTTGCGGCCCCCAAATTAGTAACAAATTTAAGTTGGCCCGCCATGCTAGTGGGCCTGGTAGTGACGATGAAGGTGGTTTGGTTGGTGCTTTGGCTACATGCCAGGGTGCGGCATAAATCGAAGTAACAGGCGAAAAGTTAAGCGCAAGCTGAATAAAGAGATTTGAGATGAGTGCATCTTCTGGCGCCCCCCTAACCGCTGGTGACTATATTGGTCACCATCTGGTGCATTTGCAAAACAAAAAGCAGATGGGTTTGATCGATTTCGGTGTTGTTAATCTCGACACCATCTTCTGGTCCGTCGCCCTCGGCGTGATTGGCTTGTTCGTCATGTGGCGCGTGGCCAAAAGCATCCATTCCGGTGTGCCCGGCCGCATGCAAGCTGCTGTTGAAATGCTGCTTGAAATGGTCGACAGCCAAGCCAAGGGCATCGTCAAAAACGCTGAATCACGCAAAGTCGTTGGCCCATTGGCTTTGACGGTGTTTGTCTGGATTTTCCTGATGAACTCGATGGACTTTTTGCCTGTTGACCTTTTTCACAGCATTTTTGCAGTGACGGGTTTAGACCACAACATCGAATACTTTCGCGTCGTGCCAACAGCTGACTTGTCTGCCACGCTTGGCATGTCCTGCGGCGTGCTTTTGGTCTGCCTGTTCTACAACATCAAGATCAAAGGCTTTGGCGGTTGGGTGCACGAGCTGTTCTCGGCGCCGTTTGGCGACAAGTGGTTTTTGTACCCCATCAACTTCTTGATGCAAATGATTGAGTTTGCCGCCAAGACGGTGTCGCATGGCTTGCGACTTTTTGGCAACATGTATGCCGGTGAGCTGCTGTTCATGCTGATTGCGCTGATGGGTGCCGTCGGCTTTGGCTCAGCAACTGGCGTATTTCTCTTCATTGGTCACATTTTGGCGGGCACAGGTTGGGCCATCTTTCACATTTTGATTGTGGCCCTGCAAGCCTTTATTTTTATGATGTTGACACTGGTGTACGTGGGTCAAGCGCACGATCACCACTGATGATTTTCGGGTTTAGTTTCGGTTTTTTTGTTGGTTTATTTATCTGTTAATTAGTAGGAGCTTTAAATGGAAAACGTACTTGGTTTCGTCGCATTGGCCGCTGGCCTGATCATTGGCCTGGGCGCACTCGGTGCTTGTATTGGTATCGGCATCATGGGTAGCAAATACCTTGAAGCAGCCGCGCGCCAGCCAGAGCTGATGAACGAGCTGCAAACCAAAATGTTCTTGTTGGCTGGTCTGATTGACGCGGCTTTCCTGATCGGTGTGGGTATTGCCATGTTGTTCGCTTTCGCCAACCCCTTCGTTTTGAAGTAATGCCGAAGTAATCAAGTTCTTCAGATATCCAACTAAAGAGGTGCTGCTGTGAGTATCAACTCCACATTTTTTGCGCAGCTCATCGTGTTTGCGATTTTGGTGCTGTTCACGATGAAATTCGTGTGGCCACCAATTGCAGCCGCGCTTGACGAACGCGCAAGCAAAATCGCCGCAGGCCTTGCTGCCGCTGACAAAGCCAAAGCTGAACTCTCCAACGCCAACAAGCGCGTTGAGGAAGAGCTGGCCAAATCAAAAGGCGAGTCTGCTGTACGCTTGGCCGAGGCCGAGCGCCGCGCGCAAGCCATGATTGAAGAGGCCAAAGGCAAGGCAGTAGAAGAAGGTAACAAGATCATTGCTGCCGCCAGGGTTGAGGCTGAGCAGCAAACCGTTAAAGCCCGTGAGACGCTGCGCGAGCAAGTCGCCGCGCTGGCTGTCAAGGGTGCTGAGCAGATCTTGCGCAAGGAAGTCAATGCATCTGTGCATGCCGACTTGCTGGGCCGCTTGAAAACCGAACTCTGATTTTCAACGTAAGAGTAAAGAAGGCAAAAGACACATGGCCGAATTAGCCACCATTGCACGTCCTTACGCTGAAGCGTTGTTCAAGGCATCAAGCGCTGACTTAAACGGTGCAGTTGCTTGGCTCGACGAGTTGGCTGCCGTTGCGTCAAACGCGCAGTTGCAGCAGTACGCGGGCAGCCCAAGCGTCACATCAAAGCAAACTTTTGACGTGGTTGCAGGCGTTGCCAAAACAAAGCTGCCAACAGCTGCTGAAAACTTTTTGCGCGCTGTAATTGACAACGGGCGCTTGAGTGTTTTGCCAGAAATTGCCAGTCAGTTTCGCGCATTGAAAAATGCGAAAAGTGGCTCGTCTGACGCGGTTGTGTACAGCGCTTTCGCGTTGGACGCAGCAGCCTTGGCCGATTTGTCAGCAACGCTTGAGAAGCGCTTTGGCAAAAAGCTCAATTTAAGTGTGGAGCTGCAGCCTGATCTGATAGGCGGCGTACGTGTCGTGGTGGGTGACGAGGTGCTGGACACCTCTGTTAAAGCCCGTTTAGAGCAAATGAAAGTAGCGCTGGTTTCTTGAATCGCTTGAGCGATAAAGAAAACAGCCCTGTTTGTAGAACCCATTCAAAGAAAGAAGGAAAGAGTCATGCAACTCAATCCAGCAGAAATTTCTGAACTGATCAAGAGCCGCATTGAAGGCTTGACCGCGGCCAGTGACATCCGTAATCAGGGCACGATTGTGTCTGTGACCGACGGTATCGTGCGTATTCACGGGCTGAGCGACGTGATGCAAGGCGAGATGCTGGAATTCCCGGCCACTGCTGACGGTACGCCGACGTACGGTTTGGCGTTGAATCTTGAGCGCGACTCAGTCGGCTCCGTGATTTTGGGCGAGTACGAGCACTTGGCTGAAGGCGACATTGTCAAATGCACAGGCCGTATTCTTGAAGTGCCTGTTGGTCCTGAGTTGCTTGGCCGTGTGGTCAATGCACTTGGCCAGCCCATCGATGGCAAAGGCCCAGTCAACGCCAAAATGACCGATGTGATTGAAAAAGTTGCACCGGGCGTCATTGCCCGTAAATCGGTTGACCAGCCACTACAAACCGGTTTGAAGTCCATCGACTCCATGGTGCCAGTTGGCCGCGGCCAGCGCGAACTGATCATTGGTGACCGCCAGACCGGCAAAACCGCTGTCGCGATTGACGCGATCATCAATCAGCGCGGCAACGGCGTGAAATGCGTTTACGTCGCCATTGGCCAAAAAGCATCGTCGATCAAAAACGTGGTGCGCTCACTTGAGCAAGCTGGTGCAATGGAATACACCATCGTCGTTGCTGCTTCGGCCTCTGAATCAGCTGCTATGCAATACGTAAGTGCCTACTCAGGTTGCACCATGGGCGAATACTTCCGCGACCGCGGCGAAGACGCGCTGATCGTGTACGACGATTTGTCAAAACAAGCCGTTGCTTACCGTCAGGTGTCTTTGCTGCTGCGTCGCCCGCCAGGCCGTGAAGCTTACCCAGGCGACGTGTTTTATCTGCACAGCCGCCTGCTGGAGCGCGCAGCCCGCGTCAACGAAAAGTATGTTGAAGACTTCACTAAAGGTGCCGTCAAAGGCAAAACTGGCTCATTGACCGCACTGCCGATCATTGAAACGCAAGCCGGCGACGTGTCGGCCTTCGTGCCTACCAACGTGATTTCGATCACTGACGGCCAGATCTTTTTGGAAACCAGCCTGTTCAACGCCGGTATCCGTCCTGCTATCAACGCCGGTATCTCGGTGTCGCGCGTCGGTGGTGCTGCCCAGACCAAGTTGATCAAAAACCTGTCCGGTGGTATCCGTACTGATTTGGCCCAGTACCGTGAGCTGGCTGCGTTCGCGCAGTTTGCCTCTGACCTGGACGAAGCCACCCGCAAGCAGCTGGACCGCGGTGCCCGCGTGACCGAATTGCTCAAGCAGGCGCAGTACGCTCCGCTGACCATCTCTAACATGGCTGCTACGTTGTTCGCCGTGAATAAGGGCTTCATGGACGACGTAGACGTGAAAAAAGTGTTGGCTTTTGAGTCGGGCTTTCACGCCTACCTCAAAGACAAGCACGCCGCGCTGATGGCCAAGCTGGAAGCCGCCAAGGCGATGGACAAAGATGCTGAAGCTGAAATGAGTGCTGCAGCAGCTGCGTTCAAAAAGTCGTTCGCTTAAGTCAACCTGAACCAAAACGTTCTAGAAACTATTAGGAACAGAGATGGCAGCAGGTAAAGAGATACGCGGCAAGATCAAGTCGGTCGAAAACACCAAAAAGATCACCAAGGCCATGGAAATGGTGGCCGCCTCCAAAATGCGCAAAGCGCAGGAACGGATGCGCGCCGCCCGTCCTTACAGCGACAAAATCCGCAATATCACGGCCAATCTGGCCAAGGCGAATCCTGAATACACGCATGCCTTCATGCAGACCAATAACGCCAAAGCCACTGGATTTATCGTTGTCACAACCGACAAGGGTTTGTGCGGCGGCTTGAACACCAATGTGCTGCGTGCGGTCACCGTTAAGCTCAAGGAGCTGCAAGCCGCTGGTCATGACGCACATGCTGTCGCCATTGGCAACAAGGGTTTGGGTTTTTTGAACCGTGTCGGTGTCAAAGTCGTGTCGCACGCGACGCAGCTAGGTGACAAACCGCATTTGGACAAGCTGATTGGCCCGGTCAAGGTGTTGCTTGATGCGTATGCTGAAGGCAAGGTTAAAACTGTGTACTTGTGCTACACCAAGTTCATTAACACCATGCGCCAGGAGTCAGTGGTTGAGCAGTTATTGCCGCTCACGGCTGATCACTTGCAGGCCGACAAAGACCAGCACGGCTGGGACTACATTTATGAGCCTGATGCACAGACAGTGATTGATGATTTGCTGGTGCGCTACGTAGAGGCGCTGGTGTTTCAGGCCGTGGCCGAAAACATGGCGTCTGAGCAATCAGCCCGCATGGTCGCTATGAAGGCTGCGACCGACAACGCTGGTAGCGTGATTGGCGAGCTCAAGCTGGTGTACAACAAAACGCGTCAAGCGGCGATCACGAAAGAACTTTCGGAAATCGTCAGCGGTGCTGCTGCTGTTTAAAAACTTCACGCACGAATTAAAGATTAAAGAACCCAATAGGACTTCATCATGGCGAATGCAAATACTCCCGCTAAGGCTCAAGCTCAAGGCAAAATTGTTCAGTGTATTGGCGCAGTGGTTGACGTGGAATTTGCCCGTGACCAGATGCCTAAAATTTATGACGCGCTCAAGATGGAGGGCTCAACCCTGACGCTTGAAGTTCAGCAGCAGCTGGGTGACGGCGTGGTGCGCACCATCGCATTGGGAACGTCCGACGGCATGCGCCGCGGCAACCTGGTGTACAACACCGGTGCCAACATCACCGTGCCCGTCGGCAAAGCCACCCTAGGCCGCATCATGGACGTGCTGGGCGCACCGATTGACGAGCGTGGCCCAGTTGACCAGACCCTGACCGCACCGATTCACCGCAAAGCCCCGGCTTATGACGAACTGAGCCCTTCGCAAGAGCTGCTGGAAACCGGCATCAAAGTGATTGACCTGGTGTGCCCGTTTGCCAAGGGCGGCAAGGTGGGCCTGTTCGGCGGCGCTGGCGTCGGCAAGACCGTGAACATGATGGAATTGATCAACAACATCGCCAAAGCACACAGCGGCTTGTCCGTGTTTGCGGGCGTCGGTGAGCGTACCCGTGAAGGCAATGACTTTTATCACGAGATGGCTGACTCCGGCGTTGTGAATCTGGAAAAGCTCGAAGAGTCCAAGGTGGCGATGGTCTACGGCCAGATGAATGAGCCACCAGGCAACCGTTTGCGCGTTGCTTTGACGGGTTTGACAATCGCCGAATCCTTTCGTGACGAAGGCCGCGATGTACTGTTCTTTGTGGACAACATTTACCGCTACACGCTGGCTGGCACCGAAGTGTCTGCGCTGCTAGGCCGTATGCCATCCGCTGTGGGCTACCAGCCAACATTGGCCGAAGAAATGGGCCGTTTGCAAGAGCGTATTACGTCGACCAAAGTCGGTTCGATCACTTCCATCCAGGCCGTTTACGTGCCAGCTGACGACTTGACTGACCCGTCACCTGCCACGACATTCGCTCACTTGGACTCCACTGTCGTGCTGTCGCGCGACATCGCTTCGCTGGGTATTTATCCTGCGGTGGATCCACTTGATTCAACCAGCCGTCAGCTTGACCCGAACGTGGTGGGGGAAGATCATTACGCAACAGCACGCGCCGTGCAGGGCACGCTACAGCGCTATAAAGAACTGCGTGACATCATTGCGATTTTGGGTATGGACGAGTTGGCACCTGAGGACAAGTTGGCTGTGGCACGTGCCCGCAAAATTCAACGCTTTTTGAGCCAACCTTTCCACGTTGCTGAAGTGTTTACCGGTTCACCTGGCAAGTACGTCAGCTTGGCTGAAACCATTCGCGGCTTTAAGATGATTGTGGCGGGCGAGTGCGATCATTTGCCAGAACAAGCCTTCTACATGGTTGGCACGATTGATGAGGCTTTCGAAAAGGCCAAGAAGGTTTAACTAAAAGGTTTGTGGCTAGCGCTGCGAAAGAACTCCCATGCCAACCATTCACGTCGACGTTGTATCCGCAGAAGAGTCCATTTTTTCAGGCGAAGCCAAGTTTGTGGCTTTGCCGGGCGAAGCGGGCGAGTTGGGCATTTACCCGCGCCATACGCCCTTGATCACTCGCATCAAGCCTGGGGCAGTGCGCATCGTCAAAGCTGACGACACTGAAGAGTTCGTTTTTGTGGCTGGCGGCTTGCTTGAAGTTCAGCCCAATTCAGTCACGGTGCTGAGTGACACCGCAATTCGCGGCAAAGATCTTGACGAAGCGAAAGCTACCGCCGCCAGGGCTGCCGCTGAAGAAGCGCTGAAAAACGCCAAAGGTGACATTGACATCGCCATGGCGCAGTCAGAGTTAGCTGTGATGGCGGCCCAAATCGCCGCTCTGCGAAAGTACCGCCAGAAAAAGTAATCGCATCGCGTATGCATTTGTATATGTCGTCGTCGATTTGTACCGTTTTGTTTCACTGAATCCACTGTTTTGCGCCGGTAAAAGTTTGACCAGCTTAAACTGATGGTTGAGGCGTGTTTTACGTACTGGAAGTTGCGTATTGACGTGGTTTGGCGAGGTCATAAACTTAGCGGTCGATAATGGTGGTGTGCTAACAATGAAATCTGAAGTCAAAGTCTTGTTACTCGGTTTCGCGCCGTTTGAAAAATCAACTTTTGAATCGTTTTTCAAACTGGTAGGACGGCGTGAAACGCTGTACAAAACGGTTCCTGATGTTGCGCAGGCGCAAGTGCTGCTCGTGAATGGTGACAATTCAACGGCCATGCAGTGGGCCAACGCATCCGTGAAGGCTCCGCAAAAAGCTTTGTACATTGGTGCTGCAGATCCGTCTGGAAAATGGCCCTCAGTTCCTCGACCCATCAAGCTGACCACTGTGTTGGGCTTGCTGGATGTTTTGGCGATGCCCGATACGCGCGAAGCCGAAACCGCACGCGCTCTGCCAAGAGAAGAAGTAGTAGCAATGCGACCCCCGCGCACAACTTCTTCGGCTCTAGCTTACAAGCCTTTATCACCACCTCCACCTATCACAACTGTGCGCAAAAACTCTGTGCGTCAAGGCTCGGGCAATGCCAGCAACAGTGGATTCGCAGCATCTAACTTCATGGGAATCGGCAGTTCCCCCGAGCCTGAAAAAGACCCGGAGCAATTTGACGATATTTTGGTCGTTGATGACAGTGACGTGGCGCTAAAGTTTATGCAAAACCGTCTGACACGTTACGGCTTTCGTTCCGAGTTGGCAAAAAGTGGGGAAGAAGCCTTAACCCGCGCGTCGGCGAATAATTTCAAGTTTGTTTTTCTTGACGTGATGATGGAGGGTTTGGACGGTTATCAAACCTGCCGCGCCATTAAACAGCGCAAATATGCATCTGGCCGAGCGCCGGTGGTTGTCATGCTAACCAGCCGGGGCGGCAGCATTGACAAGATCCGCGGCGGCTTGGCGGGATGCGACGCGTATTTAACCAAGCCATTAAATGAAGTTGAACTGCTGAAAGTGCTGTCCAAATACGATGAGCAAGTTGAACGCAGCTTTCGAGACACCAATCTCGGCGGTAGCGGCATTTTGCGATCGCGATAAGCTCATAAAGCGTCGTAGATAATTTGAGTTTTCCATGTAAAGCTATCTATTCCCCTCCAGCCTACCGAACCGCAGTTGCTTTATTAGCTGTCCCAGTTTACTTTTCAGGATTCATCATGAGCAAAATTCTTATCGTTGACGACTCACCCGTCGATGTGCAAAACCTGCAAAATATTCTCACAGACGCTGGCCACTTGGTCACGGTGGCAACGTCAGGCGCCGATGGTGTAGCCAAGGCAAAGGCAGGTGCGCCAGACATTATCATGATGGATGTCAACATGCCCGGCCTGGATGGGTTTTCTGCCGCACGGCAATTGACGCAGGACGCCGACACCAAAAAAATCCCGGTTGTCTTTGTGACCGGTAAGGACCAAAAAGTAGACCGGGTTTTCGCGCAAATGCTCGGTGCCAAGGGCTACGTGACCAAGCCTTACACAGCCAGCCAGATTTTGGCGCAGCTATAGGCCGTAAATGCTCGATTTGCAGCGGGACCTAAATGCCCAAGTCCAAGTCGTTGAGGCCCTCAACGTAACCAGTTTGGCGGCTAACCGCAAACTTGCGCAGGGTGTTTACTGCGGAGAGTTTGCGCTTGCCTTCGGCTTTGATTGGGCGCGGCAAATCGTCGATCAGTTTGAGCTTGTGCCCATGCCGCGAGCGCCCGCCTGGGTGCTGGGTGCGGTCAATGTCAACGGTTTGATTGTTCCTGTCGTCGACTTATCCACTTACTTTTCTGAAACCTCAGTACCGGCGCAACTGCTGCGCGGGCAGCGCTTATTGGTAGGCGGCATACAGGACGAGGACGCTGATGCTGCTTTGGCGGTGGTGTTTTCGCAAACGCCCGCTCAGCTTGACTACGAAACCAGTGTTTTACCTCACTTGCAATCACTACCGGCGCGTTTGCAAGAAGTATGCAGCGGCGCAGCCAGCACTGATCAAGGCCTGGTGTACGCTGAAATTGACCCACGCAAACTCATGGACGCCCTGGCTGCAGAGTTGTCAGTGATTTGAAATTTTTGAAACTTCAGCCTGTTAAATTCACGGAGATAAGAGATGAATATTCGCCAAAAAATGCTGCTTGGTACAGCGGCGTTGACTTTGATTCCAGTGGCTTTGACGTCGCTGCTGTTGTGGCAAGGTGCCTCTACCCTCAGCGCAGAAACCGTGGGTGCACAGGTGCGCACCCAGTTGGTGTCACTGCGGGACACCAAACGCCAACAGGTACGCGATGAGCTCAATGAGCGCGTGACCTCTCTTCAGGTGTTAGCCGGGCAGCGATCTACCATCGAGGCATACAAGCAGTTCAAAAACAGCTTTTACAACACTAGCAAGGAGCTGGCCAAAACAGTCGATGCGGAAGATGCCAAAAAAGGATTGACTGAATATGTTGGTTTGTATTTTGGTGCCGAATACGCAAAACGCAATCCAGCCGCTGCACCTCCCCTGACCGCTGCGCTGGCCGCGCTTGATGCCAACCAAACTGTGCTGCAAAGCGTGTTTGTGGTGAACAACCCCAACCCCTTGGGAATGAAAGAGCAGATGGACGCGCCGCCGGTTGACTTTACCTATGGCCGCGCGCATTCGGTGTTTCACCCCGGTTTTGAGCGCGCGCAAAAGCTGTCAGGCTACTACGATATTTTCATGATCGACAGTGACACCGACACCGTGATTTACACCGTGTTCAAGGAGCTTGACTTTGCCAGCAAACTGGCAGGTGATGGTATTTCAGCCAAAACGAAATTGGCCGAAGCCTACCAAAAAGTTAAAACGGCCAAGCCCGATGCGGTTTATCTGAGCGACTTTGCAACCTACCTGGCATCGTATGACGACCAGGCAGCTTTCGCAGCGGTTCCCATCTACGACGCGGGCAAGCAAATTGGCGTGTTGGCTATTCAGTACCCCATTGATAAATTGACTGAAACTTTGAGCGCCAACAAGGGTTGGAAGTCCATCGGCTTGGGAGATTCAGGAGACGTGTTTTTGGTTGGAAAAGACAATCTGATGCGCTCCAATGCCCGCTATGTATTGGAAGATAAGGCCGCATTGTTTACCCAATTGGGCAATAAGGTAGATGCTAAAACCAAAGCGCTGATCGACAAGAAAAACACCAGCGTCGGCCTGATCAAGGTTGAATCTGAAGCGACGCGACCAGCGCTCGAAGGCAAGGAAGGTGTGATTGAGTTCGTCGACTACCGGGGGCAGCCTTCCATCGGCGCCTACGCACCCGTCAAAGTCCAAGGCCTGGACTGGGCTATTGTTGCCAAGATCAATGAAGCCGAGGCCAATCAGCCGATTGAAGATTTGAACAAGTCGTCGTTGATCCGCGCCTTGCTGATTGCTATTGCCGTTGTGCTAATTGCCGCCTTGGCGGTCTCGATTTTTTTGCAAAGGTTTTTGTCACCTATTTCCAAGCTCACAGACACCGTAAAGGCAGTGGCGGGCGGCGACTCAGCCGCGCGCAGCCAGCTGGTTGAAAAAGACGAGATTGGCGAGCTGGGACGTGCCTTCGACACGTTGCTCGACGACCGAATTGCCGCGCTAGAAAAAGCCACGCAAGAAAATGAAGCCATCAACAACTCCGCCATCGGCTTGTTGCAAGGCGTGTTCCAGTTGTCCAACCGCGACTTGACCGTGCGCACGCCAGTCACAGAGGACATCATTGGAACGGTGTCAGCATCGGTGAACCAACTCGCTGACGAGATTGGCACCACATTGGTGGACGTGCGCACGGTGGCCAACGAAGTAAAACGTACGTCCGGCGCGCTGCAAGAACAATCAAAATTCGTTGAAAACGCCGCCCTTCGAGAGCGCGAATCGCTCGACTCGATGGCCGAAACACTGGGCCGGGCTACCCAGCAACTGAGCGACGTGGCGCAACTGTCCACCACATCAAGTGCAACAGCTTTAAGAACGGCCACCGCCACGCAAGCCGCCCAAACCGCGGTAGAAGGCACGGTTCGAGGCATGGACGCGCTGCGCGAGTCGATCTCAGAAACTGAAAAACGCTTCAAGCGACTGGGCGAAAGGTCGCAAGAAATTTCCAGTGCTGTGGCACTGGTTAACACCATTTCTGAGCGCACGCACGTGCTGTCGCTCAATGCATCAATGCAAGCGGCAACCGCTGGCGAAGCTGGTCGCGGCTTTGCGGTGGTGGCGCAAGAAGTGCAGCGGTTGTCTGACAGCTCGCGCCAAGCGACCGCGCAAATCTCCCAGCTGGTGGCCAACATTCAGGCAGAAACCAACGAAACCCTGCTGACCATGAACCGCCTGATCAGTGACGTGGTGGCACAAACCGAGCTGGCCCAGCTGGCAGGCCGGGAAATGACACAAACCCAAACCGCCACGACTGAACTGGTCGGTTTGGTGCAACAAATTGCGGCGTTCTCGAGCCAGCAAGAAACGCTGGCCACTGCGCTGCAGCAAAACGTGCTGGACATCAACGACAGTACCAACCTGACCTCCTCGGCCATTGCGCAGCAGTCAGAGGCAACACGCACACTGGTGATGTACGCAGGCCGTTTGACCGATGCTGTGGGCCAGTTCAATTTGCCCGACACCGCCCCGACCGCTTGACGTCACATCTCCGGGCGTATTGACTGTGAAACTTGACGACCTACTGGACATGCTCCGCGCCGAGTTTGCGCTCGACGTGCAAGGCACGCAAGACACCCTGACCGCCTGGCTGGCAAACCCGGGCGTGCCGCCTGTCGGCGTGCCCGATATGCTGTCTTTTCTGGACCGCTCGTCCGAGGTGGTGCAGATTGTGGGCATGCAGGGATTTTCTGCATTTTTGCAACAAATTCGCAGCTTTGCAGATTTGCTCAGCCAGCCTGGCACCATTTTTTCACCGCCTCACGCCCCGGGTTTTACTCAAGTTGCCGGGGTCAAGTGGCTGACCAGTTGGCCTGAAAAAGCCACCGCCTACCTCGGCAAGCCCGCAGACCCACAGGCGGTGGAATTGCTGGCCAAATACCTGTATCGCTGCCCCTTGAAGCCTGACACCGACGCGGTGCTAGACCTGGCAACCTTGCTGGCCGTTGCGCCCAGCGTGCCGGGCGACGACCCCGATCAGGCCCCGCTTGAACAAGCCGAGGACGCCGACGTGGCACTACCCACACAAGACGTTGACGGCGACCTGCTTCAAGCGCTGCTGCTTGATGCGCCGCAACAGTTAGACCAGCTTGAGACCGTTTTACAGCGCTGGTCTGCTGGCCAAGCCAGCGCGCCAGACATGTTGGAAGCGCAGCGCATTGCCCACACCTTCAAGGGTAGCGGCAACATCATTGGCCTGCCGGGTATTGGCCGCATGGCGCACCGGCTGGAAGACATCCTGGAATACGCGATGGACGCTGTAGGCCGCGCCGAGGCGGTCAACCCGGCGATGGCCAGAGACAGCTTGCGCGCGGTGTTGGCACTGCAGCAAATGACAGCCTATTTGCAGGGTGAAGAAGCCGCTCCGCAAGACACCAAACCTGTTTTGCAGCGCTTGCTCGATTGGGTGGGTTGGATTCGTGACGACCAGGCGCTGGCAGCCAGTCCAGCTGCGTTAGATGGTGCGGTGAGCCTAGAGCCTATGGTTCGCGGTGTTGCGCCAGCACCCGACTCCTCGGCACAGCCCGCTGTAGCGACTGCTGCGGGCAACACAAATACAAATACCAACACCAACACCGACGCCAGCACGTTGCGTGTCGGTGTTGACCGCTTGAGCCGTATGTTGCGCCGCGCCGGGCAATCAATCGTGCAAGGTCAGCGCTTGTCGCAATTGCTGCTCAATGCCAACGATCGGCTGGGCGCCGTAGTACGCAGCCAAAAGCAGCTGACCGACAAATTGCGTGAGTTAGAAGCGGTGGTAAGCGTTCAGGCGGTTGCCTTGCGGGCTACCCAAAAAGACGGAGACTTTGACTCGCTGGAGATGGATCGTTATGACGCACTGCACGTGCTGTCACGCAGCATCAGCGAGGCGGTGCAAGACAGCCAACAACTGGTTCAGCAAATTCAAGCCGACACCGGTCAAGCAGGTACCGTGCTGCGCGACGAAGGTTACGCCCTGATTGACCAGCACAGAGAACTGCTCGCTGCACGCCTGATACCGGTTAAAACCATGGTGCCGCGCTTAAAGCGTAACGTGGCACAAACCGCCAGCGCCACGGGCAAGCAGGTGGTGCTGCATATTGAAGGCGATGGCGTCATGATGGACGCTGATGTTTTGACCAAGCTGACCGAGCCGCTGCTGCACCTGCTGCGCAATGCGGTAGACCACGGCATTGAAACGCCGGGCGAACGCGCGGCTTTGGGCAAGCCAGAACAAGGCGGCGTCACGGTGTCGTTCAAGCGCGTCGGTCAAGAGGTGGAAATCTTGGTTGTGGACGACGGGCGCGGCCTGGATCTGGCCAAAATCAGCGAAAAGGCCATCAATTTTGGCTTGATTTCTAAGGACACGCAGCTCAGCGATGCGGAACTGCGCCGTTTGATCTTGCGGCCTGGTTTTAGTACCCGCGACCAAGTCACTGAAGTGTCTGGCCGAGGCGTTGGCATGGATGTCGTCAACGACCGCGTTGCTGCGCTCAAGGGCCGCTTAGACATCGACAGCACCCAGCTGGCTGGCAGTCGCTTCACGCTTCATGTGCCAGTATCCAGCGGCGTAGCACACGCGTTGGTCGTACAGTGCGCCCAAGAAAGCGTGGCTATTGCCTCTGATCAAGTATTGACAGTGCTGCCCGCGGGGCAGGCCGAGCTAACGCAGCAGGGCATGCAAATGACGCTGATGCACGATGGTCAGGCCGTGTCGGTGTTTGTGCTGGCGCAGTGGCTGGGTTTTGAAGAACGGGCAACGTTGAGCCTCACGGACGCAGCGCAGCGTCTTCCGGTCATTGTCAAAGGCTCAAACGGCCCAGTCGCGTTATTGACCGATGCCGTGCTGGACTCGCGCGAACTGATTTTGCAGGGTGTTGGCCAGCTCGCACGGCGTATTCGCGGTGTGGTGGGCGGCGCTTTGCGGGCCGACGGCAAACCGCTGTTTTTAATTGATGTGGCTGAGCTGGAGCGCGCCACCAACGCGTCGGTGCAAATGGTGTCATCGTCAGCGCTGCGCAGGCGCTTGCAAGTTGAGCGCACCCGCGTGCTGGTGGTTGACGACGCGCTGTCCGTCAGGCGTTCCATGCAGCAGCTGTTGGGCGATGCGGGTTATGACGTGGCCACGGCATCTGACGGTTTTGAGGCCATTGAGCAAATCCGCCTGAAACGCCCAGCATTGATGCTGACCGACCTTGAAATGCCAAACCTCAACGGCCTGGAACTCACCCGCCGGGTGCGCGAAGTCGAGCAGTGGGCCGACATTCCAGTGGTCATGATCACGTCTCGCGCGGGAGACAAACACCGCAAAATTGCCAATGACGCGGGTGTCGACGTGTACTTGACCAAGCCCTATCTCGATGCCGATTTGCTGGCCCACGTCCGCACCCTGTGCGCGGCCGACACCGATATTTTGTTGATCTAACGCGACAATCTTTAAGCTGATGTTGACCACTGCCAGTACCTATCAAACAACAGCCTGTGTTTCACTGGAAGACGCTGCACGTTTGCTGGCCAGCGACTCTGCTTTGGCCAGTTTTAGCTTGAGTGATGCGCGCTTTGTGCTGAGCTACATGCGTGCCAGGCGTGTCGCGCAAGACACGGTATTGATCCGCGAAGGCCAGCAGGCCAGGAGCGACTTCATGCTGCTGATTTTGCAAGGTGACGTGTCAATTGAAAGCGAAATGCCAGGCACGCGTGAAAGCCTGATCATGAGCATTGTTGGCGCGGGCCACATCATTGGCGAGATGAGTATGTTTGACGACGGCCCCCGTGCTGCCACGTGTACCGCCGCCACTGAGCTGGCAGTTGCCGTGCTGTCGCGTACCGCCCTAAAACGAATGCTGACAGAAAGGCCCGAAGTCGGTGTGCGCTTTATGTTGGCCATGTCTAAACGCTTGTCAGACCGGCTACGCGACGCCAACCAAAAGCTGCGCACGTACGTCGCGCTTACCAACGCCTTGCAGCAAGAAGTGCACGCGCTGCTGGACGGCCAAAGCCTTGCCAGCTTTGTTAGAAGCAAAGCTATAACCTAACGTTCACAGCTTCCCCAGGCTCCTAGCCCAGCATCGGCTGATCTGGCAGCTCATTGGTTTGCAGCACATTTGGCGCCCGTGCAAAATGCGCCACCAGCAGTGCCGACACCTCCGCCAGCGCATCCGTCAGGCCGTCCTCAAACTTGCCTTGCTTGAAGTGTGCCGACATACGTGCCACCAGGGCCTGCCATTGCGCGCTAGTCACGTGTGCGTGCAGCCCGCGGTCTGCCACGATCTCAATCGCATGCTCGGCGAGTTGCAGGTAAATCAACACGCCATTGTTGTGCTGGGTGTCCCACACCCGCAGCTTGCCAAACAGCGTGATGGCGCGCTGGCGAATCAGTTGCGCCATGGTGGTGGTTGGTCCCAAGCGCCACAGGTAGCTCATCGGCAGTGCGGCCTCCACATACATGCGTATTTCACCAAGGTGGCGCGCCTCGCTGGCAGCCACGCGTTGGGTCAGGCGCGCCAGCATGTCGGGCGGTATGGCACGTTCAGCGTCTGATGTGTCCAGCCACAGGTGTTTGACGAGTGTCTTTGTTTTGCTCAGCATGATGTCACCATGACCTTACCAACTACCTGACGAGCCGCCGCCGCCAAAATTTCCGCCACCGCCGCTGCTAAAACCACCGCCACCCCGGCCGCCGCCAAAACCACCGCCGCCAAAGCCACCGCCGCGCCCAGACCCCATTGAGCCGCCCAGGTTGCCCAAAGCGCCCAGGCCGGCAATCAGTGCAAACACGACGGCCACCGCTGCCGCACCGCCTGCAATCACCAGGCTGCTGGTAAACAACCACGCCAACACCCCGACCCCACCGCCGGTGACAACAGCGCCCAGCTTGCGGCCAAAAATGCTGGAAAGCACCCGCGCGCCTATTGGCACCGCAAAAAACAAAAATACCGCCATGTCGGTCCACTTAAACCCGCCGTTGCTGCCCGTGCTTCTTGCCGCCTCTGGAGCGGGCAGGTTTTCACCCGAAATACCCGCCATGATTTGGTCCGCCGCCGCATCCAGCCCACCGGCAAAGTCGCCTTGCTTAAAGCGCGGCGTGATGGCACCGTCAATGATGCGCTTAGTTGCCAAGTCTGGCAGTGCACCTTCTAGTGTTTTGGTGGTGGCAATGCGCACTTTGCGGTCGTTTTTAGCCACCACCAACAAGAGGCCGTCGCCAATGTCTTTGCGGCCAATCTTCCAGGCATCACCCACGCGCTGAGCGTAGTCGGTGATGTCTTCTGGCAGTGTGGTGGGCACCATCAGCATGACGATTTGCGCACCCCGGGCTTTTTCAAAGGCCGCGAGTTTAGCTTCTAACGCCTGGCTTTGCGCCGCTTGCAGTGTGCCCGTGGTGTCAATGACATGGGCGCTTAGGCGCGGTATGGCTTGCAGGTCTTGCGCCTGCAACCCTGGGCAGGCAAATGTGCAGGAAATTGCTATAAATATCAGAGCTGCTTGCGCACGTTTTAATTGGGCTAGCAGCATATTTATCACCTATTTCCTCTCAAAACTCATTTCTTCCTAAAACTTATTTCTTCTCAAAACTGACGGGTGGCGGTTTGCTGATCTGCGCCTCGTTGTCCACCGTGAAGTTTGGCTTCACGCCGTAGCTGAACACCATCGCGGTCAGGTTGTTGGGAAAGCTGCGCGCCAAAATGTTGTAGTCCTGCACGGTTTTGATGTAACGGTTACGCGCCACGGTAATGCGGTTTTCCGTTCCTTCCAGCTGCACCCGCAGGTCTTGAAAGCCCTGGTTGGCTTTCAGGCTGGGGTAGTTCTCCGTTACCGCCATCAACCGCGACAGTGCGCCGCTGAGTTCCCCCTGCGCCGCCTGGAATTTTTTAAACGCTTCCGGGTTGTTTAGCGTTTCTGGCGTGACGGTCATCGATGTTGCCTTTGCCCGCGCCTCCACCACTTTGGTCAACGTGTCTTGTTCAAACTGCGCCTCGCCCTTGACGGTAGCCACAATGTTGGGCACCAGATCAGCGCGCCTTTGGTATTGGTTCAGCACTTCAGACCAGGCCGACTTGGTTTGCTCATCGAGCGACTGGAACTGGTTGTAGCCGCAGCCAGTTAGCGCCAAGCTCAGTGTGAAGGCAAGGCAAATTGATAACAAATTCAAAAAACGGGTTTTCATGGGGGTTCTCCTCAAAGCAGGGTGCAACATTACCATAAGGGGATGTCATCCCCCGTAGTCCAACCACGCCCCGTCACGGTCAAGGCCGCCCTTGCTGAATGGTTTACCTCACGCGAGTGGAAAGCCTTTAAGTTCCAAAAAGACGTTTGGGCAGCCATTGCTACAGGTCAGTCTGGCTTGCTGCACGCTACCACAGGTTCGGGCAAGACGTACGCCGTCTGGCTTGGTATCTTGACGCATTTTATGGCTGTAGCCCATGTAAATAGGGCGCTAGCTGCTCCTAAATCAGGAGTAAACCAAAAACCAGTTCCCAAGCCTGTTGGCAGGCCGTTGACGGTGCTGTGGATTACACCCATGCGGGCGCTGGCGGCTGATACTTGTCGGGCTTTGCAAGTACCGCTGGATGCGCTGTTGGCAGGTGGGTCGTTTGAGCTCTGGACAGTCGGTGCAAGAAGCGGTGACACATCAAGCGCGCAACGCAGCGCGCAAAACACCCGTCTGCCCACGGTGCTGGTCACCACGCCCGAAAGCCTGTCGGTGCTGCTGTCGCGTGCTGATGCTGCGGATGCGCTGGGCGGCGTGCAAGCGGTGGTGGTCGACGAATGGCATGAGCTGATGGGCAACAAGCGCGGTGTGCAAACGCAGCTGGCTTTAGCGCGATTGAGAACAATCACTTCAAAGGTTTCGCCGCAGGGCCGCCGCAAGGCGAAACGCGCTCTTTCAGGGGGCAGTCACACCCACAACGTGGACGACGCGGGGGCTCTATGTATTTGGGGCATGTCTGCCACGCTGGGCAACTTACAAGAAGCGATGCACACGCTGCTGGGCAAAGCAGGAACGCTGGTTCAAGGCGCAGTGCCTAAAAAACTCATCATCGACACGCTGCTGCCTGACGTGGCCCAGCGCTTCCCGTGGGCCGGACATTTGGGGCTGACGATGCTGCCGCAAGTCATTGCTGAAATTGCCGCGAGCACCACCACACTGGTGTTCACCAACACACGCTCGCAGTCTGAGCTGTGGTATCAAGCCATTTTGCAAGCGCGGCCTGACTGGGCGGGGCTGATTGCGCTGCACCACGGCTCGCTTGACCGGGGCGTGCGTGAATGGGTTGAGGCGGGCCTGAAAAGCGGTGAGCTGCGCACTGTGGTGTGCACCTCAAGTCTTGATTTGGGGGTGGACTTTTTACCTGTAGAGCGGGTGCTACAAATCGGCTCGCCCAAAGGCGTGGCGCGCTTGCTGCAACGTGCTGGGCGTTCTGGCCACGCGCCGGGCAGGCCGTCGCGCATCACGCTGGTGCCCACGCACAGCCTGGAAATCATTGAGGCCGCTGCGGCCCGCGCTGCGGTAGCCAGCGGGCAGATTGAAGCGCGCTTAACGCCACAGTGTCCGCTTGATGTGCTGGTACAGCATTTGGTCACTGTGGCGTTGGGTGGCGGTTTTTTGCCTGCTGAGTTGTTAGGCGAAGTGCGCTCCACAGCCGCCTATGGCGATTTAAGCGATCAGGCCTGGGCCTGGGCGCTGGCCTTTGTCAGCCAGGGCGGCGCGTCACTTGCAGCCTACCCCGACTACCAGCGCGCCGCACCAGACGAGCAAGGCATCTGGCGCGTGCCCAATGCCCAACTGGCACGCCGCCACCGCATGAACATTGGCACCATCGTGAGCGACGCCAGCATGGCGGTGCAATACGTCAATGGTGCCAAAGTCGGCACGGTTGAAGAAAGCTTTGCCGCCCGTCTCAAACCTGGCGACTGCTTTAACTTTGGCGGCAGACTGCTTGAGCTGGTGCGTATTCATGACATGACAGCCTGGGTGCGCAAAGCGTCGGGCAAACGGGCCGCTGTGCCGCGCTGGAGCGGCGGGCGCATGCCGCTGTCCACCACGCTGGCGGCCAGCATGGTCGAACAACTGGCATTGGCAAGCAGCGGGCATTTTGACTCGCCCGAACTCAAACGCGTTCGCCCGCTGCTGGAGCTACAGCAGCAGTGGTCAGCATTGCCCACACCACAGA
>JAYWFR010000181.1:0-4067 GCA_043778695.1 Polaromonas sp.
CGGCATGACGGCCATCACCGCGTTGACGGCGCAAAACACCTGCGGCGTGCGCGCCATACACGGTGTGCCGCCGCAGATGTTGACTGACCAGATTGATGCCGTTGTTGAAGATATTGGCGTTGACGCAGTGAAGATTGGTATGCTGCATTCGCCCGAGATCGTTCACGCAGTTGCCAGCGCGATTGACCGCCACAACCTGCCTCTTGTGGTGCTGGACCCGGTGATGGTCGCTACTAGCGGCGCGGTGCTGATTGACAGCCCGGCGATTGCCGCGCTGGTGCGTGAGCTGTTTGGCCGGGCGGTGCTTGTCACGCCGAATCTGGATGAAGCATCGCTGCTCGTCGGCCGCACCTTGACCAATGAAGCGGACATGCAAACGGCTGCACTTGAACTGCTGGCTAAGGGCGCGAAGGCGGTGTTGCTCAAAGGCGGGCATCTGGCCGGCGATGTTGTCAGTGACTTGCTGCAGGTTGCAGGCGCTGCACCGCACTGGATGCGCGCGCCGCGTATCGCCACTACCAACACGCATGGCACGGGCTGCACGCTGTCCTCAAGCATTGCAGCTTACCTGACGCTGGGCTACACGCTGGTGGGCGCTGTTGAAGCCGCCCGTGCCTTTGTGCGCGCTGCACTGGCAGCAGGCGCAAACGTTAAAACCGGGCAGGGCAGCGGGCCGCTGAACCACGGCTTTGCGCCGCAGGTTATGCAATTTAAATCTGTGTAGGCCTGAAACAGAAAACCGCCCTCAGGCGGTTTTTTAATGGATGAAATATCAGCTACTGCCAGAGTTTGGTGATCGTTGCGAACAGCGCAACAGCAGCAAACATGGTCCCAATTGTCCATTTCATAATTTCAAGTTTAAATTCGCTTAGATCCGAACGTATGGCGGTTTTAAGTTCAGCCAAGTCGCCACGGGTAGACAATTGTTGCGAGTGCAGTGCATAACGCTTGTCAATTTCTTTGTTGATAGATTCAACAACAGCCGCAGCGTCAGTAGCCGAAACACCTGCTTTAACAAATGCGTTGTAGATTTCAAGTTCCATACGACTAGTTTACTCTGGCGACTGCAAGCTTGTCGCTCATCAGCTTTGCCAGCACAAATGTCAACACCAGCGTAGGTATGGCCGCACCCCAGGCTGGCGCGTACTTCGACATGACGTGATAGAACACCACGCCGCTAAACCAAATCAACACCGCGCTGTAATTCACCGGTCGCTCAGTCACCAGCGCCGCCACATTGGGTTTGCCTGTTAGGCGCGCCAAAATCACGCCGTACAGCGGAATAAACACCGAGCTGAGCATCAATAAAAACGGCTCCAGCGCGTGCATCGGCAGCACCAGCGCCAAGGCAGTGCACACCGCTGCAAAGCCCATGCCGATGCTGCGCACTGACCAGGATGGCTTCAGGCTGTGCCCAGCAACGGCACCTGAATACACATCGCCATACGCGTTGTCGACTTCGTCAATCAGTATCAAACCGAGTGCAATCAACCCGCCCTGGGCCAGCAGCAGGGCGGCGACCAGGTCGGTGCTGGGCGTTGTGATGGCAATCAACACCCCGAGCGAATAACACCAGATGTTCGCCACCGCATAACCCAGCCATGTACCGCGCAACGCACTTCGGCCACTCAAGCCGTGGCGCGCAAAGTCTGCCACCAGCGGCAGCCACGACACGGGCATGGCAATCACTAAATCCAGCGCCTGCATGCTGCTCATGCCGCCCGCGCCGGGCTTGTTCCAAATCGCGACCAAGCCTTGCGCGTTGGCCTTGACCAAAAACTGCCAGGTTAGCCACAGCAGCGATGCAATGACCAGCGGCAGGCCGAACCGGCCGATAAATTTGCGCACCAGCGTCACCATGCTGCCCGACATCAGCGCAACCAGAATTGCTCCGAGCACTAGCGTGGCGGCAAAAGGCAACCACCCCGCAGCAAAGCCAGACTGCTTGGCAATAGCGGCCGCGCCGTCGCGCATGATGACCAGCTCAAACGCCGTCCAGCCAACCAGTTGCACGATGTTCAGCAGCACAGGCAGCTTGGCAAAGCTCGACCCATAAGTCGCATGCATTAGCCCCGAGCTAGACAAACCTGTCTCACAACCCAACTTGGCTGTCCAGGCCAGCATGCCTGCGCCCAGAATTGATCCGAAAACTATCACCAATGCAGCCTGCTGCGGCCCCACAGCGGGCACCAGGTAAGCGCCAATCTGCATGACCAGCAGGCCAACGCCCAGGCTAAGCCACAGCGATGCGTGGTCGTTGAAGCCGAACGAGCGTTGGGCGGCTGGTAGCGGGGTTAGCGCAGTGTTGGTGGTGGGTTTCTGATCAGTTGGCATGGTGTCTTGTCGGTTTTTTTACAACTTAGGCCTGTAGCCCAATCAATGCCTGGGTACGCAGCTTCTGAATTAATAGCGTTTAGACTTCATTTGTTGCACCAGAATTCACACACGTGCGATGTCAAAAGTTAGCTATTCGTGTGCAATTTTTTAATTCTTGGCTCTGTATTTAACCGCTACACCAAGCAACGCACTGACAAGCAAATCTTGTTCATCAAAACGATCACAAGAACTAGGTTTTTAGCTTCCCGCCACCACAGCTTTTTTAAGCCGAATACGCACATGCAACGAACAAGCCGTGAACAGCACCAGACATAAAAACACTTCAATCAGGGCCAGGTAATTGCTGGGCGGCTTGTCGCTCCAGGCGCGCACTGCGCCTTCGGTAAAGTACAGCCACACCAGCAGGCTGAGCCAGCGGTAGGTGTACATGCGGTTTTTCATCACGCCGGCCAGCGGCAAGATCAGTGGCAAAACCTTCAACGCCAGCAAAGAGCCGCCGGGGCGGATGGGGGCCAGCACCATTTCCCACAACACGCCCAGGACGATCAGCCCGAAAAGGCTGGCTGCGGCGGTCCAGCGGATCACTTCTATTTGGTTTTCTTTTTTCATATCGGGGCAAAGGGGTGGGTGGGTAAACGCTTCGGGCATGATACCGGGGATGAATTTTCAACGACGATTACAAGTCTTTCTAAAAGACTTGGCTCACTTTCCTTGGCGCGGCACGGCGCTCACGCTGCGGGCACGCTTTCGGGACGATCACATGGGCCTGACCGCCAGCAGCCTAACCTTCACCACCTCGCTGGCGCTGGTGCCGTTTTTTACGGTGGCGCTGGCCATATTTACTGCGTTTCCGATGTTTTCAAAAATGCAGGGCACGCTGCAAGCCTGGCTGGTGCAAAGCTTGATTCCCGACGATATTGCCCGCCAGGTGCTGGGCTACCTCACCCAGTTCAGCCGCCAGGCCAGCAAGCTGGGCGGTGCGGGCTTGGGCGTGTTGCTTGTCACTGCCATTGCGTTGATTTTGACAATTGACCGCACGCTCAACAATATTTGGCGGGTTAAAAAGCTGCGCCGTTTGACGCAGCGCATTTTGATTTACTGGGCTGCGATTACCCTGGGTCCAGTGTTGCTGGCGGCCAGCTTGGCACTGACCTCGTTTTTGGTGTCAGCATCTAGCGGCTTGGTGGGCAGCATGCCCGCGCCGCTGCGCTTCGTCATCAACGCGTTTCAGTTTTCTATTGTGGCGGGCGGCATGGCCGCGCTGTACCGCTATGTGCCCAATACCTATGTCAAATGGTCGCATGCCTGGGTAGGCGGCGTGTTTGTAGCGTTGGGCATTGAGCTGGCCAAAAAAGCCCTCAGCCTGTACCTGAGCAGCGTGCCGACCTATTCATTGATCTATGGCGCATTTGCCACGCTACCGATTTTGCTGGTGTGGATCTATGTGGCCTGGGTGATTGTGCTGATGGGCGCAGTCATTGCGGCTTATTTGCCCAGTTTGCTGGCAGGTGTGGCGCGGCGCGGTGACGCCGGCCTGTCTGGTGACGGACAGGCCAAAGGCTGGCAATTTCAGTTGGCGCTGGAGGTATTGCAGCAGCTGCACCGTCAAAGCCCCAGCAACCGCAGGGGTTGCAGCGCGTCAAGCTTGGCGCAGTTGCTGCGTGTGGATGTGCTGCAACTAGAGCCCGCGCTTGAAGTGTTGACAGCACTGGGGTGGATAGGCCAGTTGG
>JAYWFR010000182.1:0-9564 GCA_043778695.1 Polaromonas sp.
AACGCCACTTGGTAGGCGTTTGCTGCGTTGGCGGTTTTTTCTGTGTGTGTGATCAGGCCGTCTAGCGACAGCTTGCCGCTGTGCGCCAGTGCTGCGGCGGCGGCCAAGTCTTCTGGCTTCCACTGCGCTGCAATGCGAATGCGGGTTTCACGCATAAAGGCTGGCGCAAAGCCAAAACTGAGCGAATCTTTGTAAAAACCAGCCAAAACAATTTCGCCGCCAGGCGCCTGACGGGCAACCGCTTTGTCGATGATTTGCGAATCACCGCTGACGTCGTAAATAGCGCGGTAATCGCGACGCGCATCATCCGCTGGGTTGACGACTACGTAGCCATCGCTTCCTGCATGGCGGTTGGCATTGAGCTCCCACACCGTGGGTGCGGCGTGGCCTGCAGCCACAGTTAAGCGCGCCAGCAACCGACCCATCACGCCATGGCCAATGATTAAATCTGGCGGGGTTTGATTGGCCAGCGCGTGTTGCGCGGTAGCAGCCAGCGCCAACAACACAGCGCGAGCACCCAAATGGTCTTGCACTTCAACCGTGCGCTCTTGTTGCACTACCAAGCGCGAAGCGGACCCACCAAACAGGTTGTGTACGCCTTTAAAGCACTGCGCACCGGGAACAAACACGCGACTGCCTACTTTTACCGTGGCACCTGCGCCCACACTAACCACACGGCCAACTGATTCATAGCCTGGCACCAGGGGGTACCCCATGCCAGGGAATGCCGGCATGGTGCCGTCCCACAGCAAACGCTCAGTGCCGGTGCTGATGCCGCTAAATTCAATGTCCACTTCAAGCTCGCCTGCGCCAGGGGCACCCAATTCCAGGCCACGAAGCTCTAACTGCTTGGGGCTTTTGAATACAACGGCTTGTGCTTGCATAGTGTCAGTTTACGTTTACGTTTAAAAGTGTCAACTGTTATTTACAGTATTTGGGTACGTATCCGGCTTTTCGCGGGTATTTACTTAGACTTCTTCGCGACCAAGATGCGCGTTTGCAGCGGCATGGGGTTGCGAAGCAGCGCCACATTGGTGAATCCGGCCTCAAACATCATGGCGCTTAACTCGGCCGTGGTGCGCAAGCGGCCAGCGCCCATGGCCAACAGATAAAAGTGAAAGTACGCGTCACCCAGCGGTTTTTCGTCAGTCGGCTGCGCCATCGGCTCGGCCAGCAGCAAGGTACCGCCCGCAGGCAGTGCGTTAAAAATTGCCCGCAAAATCGTTTTGACGTGGTCATCGGGGTGGTCGTGCGCGACTCTCACCAGGGTCACCAAATCAGCGCCTGCTGGCAGCGCATCACGCAGAAAGTCGCCGCCGTAGGCAGTGGCGCGGCCCGCAAAACCCCTGGCCTGAAAGCTGGCTTGTGCCAACTCAGCAACCTGGGGCAAGTCAAACAATTGAAGTTGTAACAAAGGAAACGCGAGCGCCAAGCGGCCTACAAACGTACCCTGTCCGCCCCCCACGTCCAGCGAACGCTTGTGCTGGCTGAAGTCGTAGGCGCCGAGCACTTCATCCACCACAAACGGTTGCGACGCTGACATCAATTGCGAGTAGCGCGCGACTTTGTCGCCCTGCCAGGTGCGTGGCTCGGCGGCCTTTAGGTTCTCAGCAGCATCTACCCCAGCGTAGGGCCAATAAGCGGCCATTTGCGCATCACTGACCTGACCGCGTAGCAGCGCCACCGGGTCTTGCATGTCGTGGTACAGCACGGCGTGGTGTTCAATCATGGCGCGTATGCCGGGATGGCCCGCCACAGGTGCGCCCAGCGCGCCCAGGCCGTAGCGGCCTTGGCCACGCAGCAATAGCAACCTGAGCGCAACGGCTGAATTAATCAAACGCTGCAGCGCCGACGCGGGTACAAGGCAGATCTGCGCCAGCTCGTCCAGCGTGCGAGGCGACTCGTTGACTAGCTCAAGAATACGCAAACGCACACAAGCCAGCAGTACCTGCGAATACACAAAGCCCGCCATCACGTCAAAAACTTGTTTAGAGCGACGGCGCACAATCCAGCGGGTGAAGATATTGCCAGCAGCCCAGCGCGAAAAGCCAGGGTCGGTCAGCTTGTTGTCCATCCAGGCGTCAAACCCGTCCCGCCAGGCCGGCCTGCCACCAGTGCCCCCGGCGGGGTGGGACAAGTCAAGCTGACGCTCGAAATGAGGCATTAAATTGCTACGCTTTTAGTAGCTGCATGCGCTTTATTTGATTGGGCTACAGCCGCTAAAGTCGTGAAAGCCTTGGCGGTGTCGACATGCCGGAATTTGTCGCAGGCTTCACGCGGTACCAGGCGCTCTGATTCCTGGCGAACCAGTTGGCGCATCAGCTCGCGGCTGGCGCATTCAGGCACCGAGTCAATGGCTGACTGCACCAGCTTTTCAAAGAAAGCAATCGCTCCGCCCAGCCCCAAATCAATGGCGGCACTCGGCCGGCCCAGCGCCACATCCTGGCCAACGGGCTTGCCCAGCAATGCGGGGTCAGCCATCACGTCACGAATGTCGTCAGCCACCTGATAAGCCTCGCCCAGCCATTCGCCCAGTGCACACCACGGCTTCGGGTCAGCGCCAGCAGCCAGCGCGCCGCCCATGGTGGCCGCTACAAACAACGCCCCGGTTTTAGCACGCTGGTAGGCTGTCAACGACACGCGGGATTCACTCTCCCAAGCCTGCCCAGCCACAATGCCAAAAGGCATGCCAACGCCTTTGGCGACCACGCCCAACACCTCAGCCATGCGCCGGGGGGATTTACCACCCGCCAAGCCCAGGGTTTGAAAGGCCAGCACGATGAGTGCGTCCCCGGCCAGCACGGCGAGGGGTTCGCCATAAGCCCAATGCACAGATGCCCGGCCGCGACGCGTGGGCGCATCGTCAAAACACGGCAAATCGTCATGCACCAGCGATGCGCAGTGCAGCAATTCGATGGCTACGGCTGCGGCATCGGCCAGTAACGGGTCATCGTTGCCGCAAGCGCCAGCCACAGCCAGGCAAAGCTGTGGGCGAATGCGCGCCCCGCCGGGAAACACCGCATGGCGCACCGCATTGGCCAGTTTGGGCGGGCAGCCCGGTTCCTCGCCCAGGGCTAGCGCAGCCGCTAGAGATTGTTCAATGTGTGTGATGGCTTTCATGCAAAGCTCCTGTGTAAATATTAATTGTCACAATCAACTGTCAACTAATATAGACACATTGCAAGAAACCGTCAACCCGCTTTTACGCGAAGGCTTTTGGCAGCTTCATAGCGTGACAATCCACGCGACAATAAATGCTTTTGGAGTAATAACTTGCACGTTTTTCGTCCGGTTCAGTTTTTAAACGCTAGGCCATGAGCCAAGGCTTGCAACTGAACGGCTTAAGCTGCACCAGAGGCAGCCGATTGCTGTTCAGCGACCTTTCGACCAACGTTAAACCGGGTCAATTGCTGAGGGTGCGCGGCGTCAATGGTGCGGGTAAAACCAGCTTGCTGCGCATGTTGTGCGGCCTGCTCATGCCCACCAGCGGCCATATCTTGTGGCATGGAAAACCCTTGGCCAGCCAGCGCGAAAAATTCGGCCAAGACCTGATGTATTTGGGCCATGCGGCCGCTTTGAAGGACGAGCTGTCACCGCTTGAAAATCTGCTGGATGCCTGCGCACTCAGTGGACACGCCCCTGCAGCGGCGACAGCGCTAGCCGCGCTCCAGGACGCAGGCCTGCGCGGCCACGAACGTACACCCGCACGCCGCCTGTCGCAAGGCCAGCGAAGGCGTAGCTCGCTCGCGCGGCTGGCCTTGAGCCAGAATGCGCCTCTGTGGATTCTTGACGAGCCTTTCAACACTCTGGACACCGCCGCCAACGCCTGGCTGACCGGCCTGATCGAAGCCCATTTGCAAAACGCCGGCATGGTGGTGTTGACCAGCCACCAGGATTTGGCCCTCACCGCGACCAGCCAGGTGGACTTGACGCTATGACGAGCACGCCGTCCGGCATGATGTCTGGCATGTTGACTGGATTCAGGGTCGTGCTTCGGCGCGACCTGCGGGTAGCGCTGCGCAGGCGCAGCGACACCTTTTCCACATTGATTTTTTTCGTAATGATCGTTAGCCTGTTTCCGCTAGGCGTGGGGCCTGAGCCGCAACTTTTAAGAACCATGGCGCCCGGCGTGTTGTGGGTGGCGGCCATGCTGGCGTCCATGCTGTCGCTGCCCCGGTTGTTTGCCGACGACCACAGCGACGGAACTTTAGAGCAGCTGCTGCTATCCACCCATTTCCTGCCCTGGCTGGTGCTAGGCAAAACGCTGGCGCACTGGGTCGGCTCAGGTTTGCCCCTGGTGCTACTGTCCCCAGTATTGGCCTTGCAGTTTGATTTGTCTGCTTCGGCTACTGGCGTTCTGGTGTTGTCACTGCTGCTGGGCACGCCAGTGCTTAGCTTGGTGGGCGCAATTGGCGCGGCGCTGACGGTTGGGTTGCGTGGGTCTAGCGTGTTGCTGTCGCTGCTGGTGCTGCCATTAACCATCCCCGTGCTGATATTTGGCGCGGGCGCTGTCGAGGCGCACACCGCTGGCTTAGGGGTGACGGGGCACTTTTCATTGCTGGGTGCGCTGCTAATTTTGAGCCTGATGACCGCACCGTGGGTGGCGGCGGCAGCACTGCGGATTTCAATGGAATAACTGACTTGCTAGCTGCCAGACAAGCTGACTGAATAAAATCACTAAAACAATTTAGGAATTTGTACAAAGTGTCCACCACCAAAGTGAACTGGTTTTACTTCGCCGCGCCGCAGCGCTTTTACCCGCTGGCGGGCAAACTGACGCCGTGGTTTGCGGCGATAGGCACTTTGCTGGCGCTGTACGGCATGTACCTCGGCCTGTGGGTCGCCCCAACGGACGCCACCCAAGGCCAAGCCTACCGAATCATCTTTGTTCATGTGCCCACCGCCTGGATGTCGATGGTGATATACGTTGCCATGGCGGGCTGGGCTGGCGCGGGGCTGGTGTTTAACTCGCGCCTGTCGTCAATGATGGCTTGCGCGCTGGCGCCCACTGGTGCGCTGATGACAGTCTTGGCGCTGTGGACAGGCGCTTTGTGGGGCAAACCGACCTGGGGCGCGTGGTGGGTGTGGGACGCGCGTTTGACGTCTGAGCTGGTGCTGCTGTTTTTGTACATCGGCTTTATGTCGCTGCATGCGTCAATTGACGATGTGCGCCGGGCCGACCGCGCTGCCGGGCTACTGGCGCTGGTCGGCGTGGTCAATGTGCCGATCATTTATTTTTCAGTCAAATGGTGGAACACGCTGCACCAAGGCGCATCGGTCAGTTTTAAAGGCACCAGCATGGCCACACCCATGCTGATTGCCATGCTGGTGATGACGTTCGCCTTTTGGGGCTACTGCATTGCCGTGGTGCTAAAGCGCGTGCGGGTAATTATTTTGGAGCGTGAACGCCATACGGCTTGGGCGCGCACTGAAATGGGCGTCAAATAATGTGGTCTAGCTTCAGTGATTTCTTGGCCATGGGCGGCTATGGCCTGTATGTTTGGGGGTCGTTGGCAGCTTGCCTGCTGGTCTGCGTTGTTGAGCCGATTTCCCTTAACCTCAAATGCCGTGCGCTTTTGGTGGAGGTGCACGAACAAGGCGCTCTGGACAAGGGACAATCAGACACATGAAACCGAGAAGCAAGCGACTGATAGCGATTGCCAGTGGGCTGGCGGCCATGGGCGTTGCCACGGCGCTGGTGCTCAATGCCTTCAATAGCAATTTGGTGTTTTTCTTCAGCCCCACCCAAGTTGCCGCCAAAGAAGCGCCACTGGGCCGCAGCTTCAGGGTGGGCGGCTTGGTCGAAATGGGCAGCATCAAACGTGAACCCCAAGGCCTAACAACCCGCTTCGTCGTCACTGACCTGGCCAAAACCATTCCTGTGACCTACACCGGCCTGCTGCCTGATTTGTTCAAAGAAGGCAAAGGCGTGGTAGCGCAGGGCAAGCTAGGGGCTGACGGCACTTTTAAGGCTGACCAGGTGCTGGCCAAGCATGATGAAAACTACATGCCACCAGAGGCCGCTACCGCCTTGAAAAACGCTGCCGCTGGCAAGCCGCAGCAGACCAGCGCCACTTTAAAAATGAACCCCTGAGGCATCTCCCATGATCAGTGAACTCGGCCACTTCGCCCTCATTTTGGCCTTCATGATGGCCCTGTCGCAAAGCGTGTTGCCGCTCATCGGCGCACACAAAGGCAATGCCGCGTGGATGGCGCTGGCCAGGCCATCTGCGCGCGGGCAATTCGTGTTTGTTGCCATTGCCTACGGCTGCTTGACCTATGCATTTGTCACGAACGATTTTTCAGTTCAGTTGGCCGCGCAACATTCCAACAGCACGTTGCCCTTGGTTTACAAAATCACCGCTGTCTGGGGCAACCACGAGGGTTCGATCCTGTTGTGGGCATTGATTCTGGCAGGCTGGACCTTGGCTGTGTCCATTTTTTCAAAACAGCTTGACGACCGCATGATTGCCCGGGTGCTAGGCGTGATGGGCCTCATCAGCTGCGGCTTTATTTTGTTCACGCTGCTCACGTCTAACCCGTTTATCCGCTTGCTGCCCGCTGCAGCTGACGGCCAAGACTTGAACCCGCTGCTGCAAGACCCCGGCATGATCATTCACCCGCCCATGTTGTACATGGGGTATGTGGGTTTTGTGGTGGCCTTTGCGTTTGCGATAGCTGCGTTGCTGTCAGGCCGGCTTGATGCCGCCTGGGCGCGCTGGTCACGCCCGTGGACGACGGTGGCGTGGTGCTTTTTAACAGTCGGCATTGCACTGGGCAGCTTTTGGGCTTACTACGAGCTGGGTTGGGGCGGCTGGTGGTTTTGGGACCCGGTTGAAAACGCGTCGTTCATGCCGTGGCTGGTGGGCACCGCACTCATCCATTCACTGGCCGTGACTGAAAAGCGCGGCGGCTTCAAAATGTGGACAGCGCTGCTGGCGATCATGACGTTTTCTCTGTCGCTGCTAGGCACGTTCATTGTTCGTTCGGGTGTGCTGTCATCCGTTCACGCGTTTGCCACTGACCCAGCGCGCGGCATTTTTATTTTGGGCTTTTTGGCGGTGGTGATTGGCGGCTCGCTGGCGCTGTTCGCCTGGCGCGCGCCGCGTGTCGGTTTGGGCGGCAGTTTTGAGCCGATCTCGCGTGAATCGATGCTGCTGGCCAACAACGTACTGCTGGTCGTCTCTGCAGCGGCCGTGCTGCTGGGCACGCTGTATCCGCTGGTGATTGACGCACTAGGCATGGGCAAGCTGTCGGTGGGCCCACCGTATTTTGTGGCGGTGTTTGTGCCACTGATCGCTCCGGCTTTGTTCTTGATGGGCGTGGGCCCGATGACGCGCTGGCGTCAGGCTGAAGTGATGGACTTGGCCAAGCGCCTGCGCTGGGCGATTGGTGTCAGCGTGGCGAGCGCTGTTGTAGCGCCTATGGTGCTGGGCAGCTGGACACCCATGACAGGCCTGGGCCTCTTGTTGGCCGCTTGGGTGGCCAGCACCGCTGTGGTGAACCTGATCAGTAAACTACGTGAGCACCGCTCGCCCAGCTGGGCAGTGCGTTTGGCCGCGTTGCCGGGCAGTTACTACGGCATGTTGCTGGCGCATTTTGGCATTGCGGTGTTCATCGTCGGCGTGACGGTAGCGAGCAGCTTTCAAAGCGAAAACGATGTGCGCATGGAGCCAGGCGATGTGGCCACGGTTGGCGGCTACACCTTCAAGCTGGACGATGTGGTGCAGGCCAAAGGGCCGAACTACACGTCAGCGCGCGCCACACTCACGGTAACGGACGGCGACAAGACAATAGCTACCCTGCGTCCAGAGCGCCGCGTCTACACCGTGCGCAGCATGCCCATGACTGAAGTGGCGATTGACCGTGGCGTGACGCGCGATTTGTATGTGGCACTTGGCGAGCCGGTGAGCAACACCGCGTGGAGCGTGCGCCTGCACCACAAACCGTTTGTCAACTGGATCTGGTTTGGCTGCGTACTGATGGCGCTAGGCGGCTTGCTGGCGGTGCTGGACAGGCGCTACCGGTCGGTAAAAGTTGCGGCAAAAAAAGCGGCACCAATTGCCGAGCCTTCTATGACCATGCCCACCGCGCCACTTACGGCTAAAGCAAACGTTACCCTACAGACCTGATGAACAGCGCCACCGCAACTGGGGGTTTCAAGCGGTTTTTGCCGCTGGGTATTTTTGTCGTGCTGGTCGGTTTTTTGGCGATTGGGCTGACGCTGAACCCGCGTGAAGTGCCCTCACCGCTGATCAACAAACCCGTGCCGCAGTTCAAGTTGGCCGTGCTCAATGCGCCCGACAAAACTATTTCTGCGCAAGACATGTTGGGCAAGGTCTGGCTGCTTAATGTGTGGGCATCGTGGTGCGTGGCTTGCCGGGTTGAGCACCCGGTGCTGGTCGAATTATCAAAAACCAATCAGGTACCGATTTACGGCCTGAACTACAAAGACAAGTCGCCGGCTGCAACCGCTTGGCTGGCCAACTTTGGCAACCCCTACGCTGAGTCACTGGTTGATGCTGACGGGCTTGTCGGCATTGACCTGGGTGTGTACGGCGTGCCGGAGACTTTTGTGGTCGACAAGCAAGGCGTGATTCGTTTCAAGCAAATCGGCCCAGTGACGCCCGAGGCTTTGCGTGAGGTGATTTTGCCGCTGGTTAAAAAGTTGTCGGCGACTTAGCCCATGAAAGTTTTTCTCCTAGCCCTGGCGCTTTGTTCAAGCTTGCTGGTCCAGGCCAAAGTCGCGCCCAACACATCGGCCGACCCCGCTCTTGAAGCCCGCATGATGGTGATAGCCGAAGAACTGCGTTGCTTGGTGTGCCAGAACGAAACCATTGCTGCGTCACATGCCGACTTGGCGGTTGACTTGAAAAATCAAATCCGCATCAAGCTTACCGAAGGCCAATCGCAAAAGCAGATTTTGGACTTCATGGTGGAGCGCTACGGCGACTTTGTGCTGTACCGCCCGCCGCTTAAAACCACCACCGTGCTGCTGTGGCTCGGGCCGTTTACGCTGCTAGCAATAGGCGTCTTGACGTTGGTGCTCAATGTACGGCGGCGCAGGCGCGGCGCGCAGCCAGCAGCGTTGAGCGATGCTGATGCTGTCAAAGCGCGCGCGCTTTTGGCTGGCCCATCTTCCAACCAATGATGTTGATCACTGATTCGCCTCTTGCTCCTTCCCCTTCTGGGGGAAGGTTGGGATGGGGGCATGCGCAGTACCACGTCCAGTTCTGCACTTGCCCCCACCCCTGCTCTCCCCCGGAAGGGGAGGGAGTAAAAAACTCAGCTAAAAAATGATCGCCTTCTGGATTTCCGCCGCATTACTGCTGGCAATGGCACTGGCACTTGTATTGCCCGCCTTGCTCAAATCAAAAAGCACAGTCGACAAAACCGCCGACGGCGCTGCCCAAGCCAACCTGTCAGTCCTGCGCAGCCAGCTCACGCTGCTTGATGCCGACTTTGCAGCAGGCAACCTGAATGCTGACCAACTGGCGTTAGCCAAAAGCGAGATTGAACGCCGCGCGCTTGAAGAAGAAAGCGCGCCAGAATCCGCCCTCGTCC
>JAYWFR010000183.1:0-9561 GCA_043778695.1 Polaromonas sp.
GCAGATGCAGTGTTCTTGGCAGCAGTGGGCGGCAAACCAGATGTCGCCGTTGTGTTGGCAGATCCAGGCGAAGGAACTGGGGCCCGCTTTGGCACAGAAGAAAACGCAACCGGCTCGTCTGGCGGTGCGGCTCGCTCGGCAGCAGGTGTGCTGCTGGGAGATGCGCTTTTTAAAGGTGCGCTTTTTAAAGGTGCGCTGTTTAAGGGTACGCTGTTCAAGGGTACGCTGCTTAAAGGTGTGGTGGGGGCGGGCGAAGTGCCCAGCACGACTTGTTTGTCGGCGCTCTCGCCACGATCAAATTGCAACGCCAACAGCGCGCTGATGCTGGCAATGGCCAAGCTCGCCACCAGCGGCGTGTTCCACCGTGATCGATTGGCTGACGTTTGAGGCAACCGAGTCGTCACCTCATTTGCTGCACCAGCAGCCACTGCTTGGGCATGGGCAAGCGCGGCGCGGCGCACCTTTTCGCTGGGGCCAATGGCTTGCTCAGCGCTGGCTTGCAGGTAGCGTTGCTTAAGGTCGTCCGGGCGTTCAGGCATGTGCGGCTTTAGCATGCAAAGTCCTCCAGCAGTTGGCGCAAGCGGCTGCGTGCGTAACGCAAGCGGCTTTTTGCCGTTTCAAAATTAACGCCGCAGGCAACCGCGATTTCCTCTACCGACATATCGCCTTCGGCTTGCAGTAAAAAGGCGTCACGCTGCTCAGGCGGCAGCTGCTCAACCGCAGCTATCAGCGCCGCACCTTGCTCGCGCGACTGCAGTTGCCGCACCGGGCCATAGCCAGAATCGGCCGCCAGCGAGTCGGCCAGCGTCGTGTCATCGGCATTAGTTTCGTCCAGACTGGCGTGGTGTTTGGCGGTGCGAAAGTAGTCAACTTTTCGGTTGTGCGCCAACGTAAACAGCCAGGTTTTAAAGCGCGCTTGCGGTTGGTAGGCACTGGCTTGCCGGGCCACCGCAAACCACACGTCTTGCAGCAAATCGTCAGCTACCGCGGTGTCTCGAACGCTTCTAAAAACGTAGCGCCACACCCCGACAGAATGGCGGCTGTACAGCGTGTTGAAAGCCGCCGCTGAGCCACTGGCGTACTGCTGCATCAGCGCGTGGTCAGTGGGTTCAATAAGGTCAATCGGCGGCGCTGCAATCGGCATGTAGCGCATTATGCAGACTGGCCGACCTCAATAACGACGCTGCGGCGGGTCAGGCACATAGGCGTTGGCTGAGTCTGGAAACGCGTTTGGATTTTTTAAAGTCGGCGCTACGCGAATCACGCCGAGCGCCACCAAGTTGGCGCGGCTGTCGTAGCGGATCAGCACCACCTCATCGGGCTGCGACTGCTGGCGCTCGAACGCGGTTTGGCTGGCGACGGAGCTTTCACGCTGGCCGTGGGCGGTGCCTAACTTGGCGGTCGCTTGCGGGGCACTGCGGAGGGCGCCTTCATTGGCGCTGGCTGGGCTGCCCGGACTGGCAAGGTCGCTGGTTTCATTGCTGGCGCGGTCGGCGTTACGATTGGTGGCCGCCGGTGCGGGCGCAGGGGCAAGCTCTGGTGCAGGGCTTGCAATCGACTTTGATCGGTTCAAAGGCCAGCCACCCTCGCTTTTACTGAATTCTTGGTCGTCTCGGCTCACGGGCACTTGCTTTTCTTTAAACAGCGCCACGCCAATCACGCCAACGTTAGCGGGCCTGCCGGTCAGGCCCGCGTAGGAGTCGCCCAGCGATGAAAATTCAAATGCCGCTACCTCTGAATTGCTTTTGCGCCAGCCGGTCATTTGGTAGTTGCTGTAGCCGCTAAAAACGTAGCCAGGTTGATTCCACGCTGCGGTTTGCCCGCTCAAAACATTAATGCCGTCTACCGCAGGCACGGCCAGCAGGCGTTGCCCATGTCGGCTTTGCACCGCTACCGCATACCGGGTGCCCGGCGTACCCGCTACCCAGTATTGACCGCGGTGGTTGTACACGGGCAGCGATGCGCCAGTGTTGCGGTCAATCACCGTGATGTCTGCCAGTCGGCCCACTGCCAGCGCAGGCAGGCTGGTAAAAGCACAAAGTAACGCAAGGCAAAGGGCGGCCAGCAACGCGGCGCGGGCTGCGGGGTGTGATCGTTGGGCAAGCGGGTGCGCTTTCATGTCGACTCCAAAAGTAAACTCAGTTGATAGAAAAAATGTCTTGAGTCAACTTAAACGAATCAGCACGGCCGACGGGGTTAACGGTCGCAAAATAATCTGTGCGACTGCATAAAAGCGTCGATATTTTGGTCCCCGTCTTTCAAACTACTATCCATTCAGGAGCGGCCTGCGCCCCTGATGGTTGTTTTACAGCGTTGCTGATTGTCTAATTTTGAGTAAACTGGTAACTGTTTTTGGAACTTTTTGACGGGTCTAGATTTGGGTTCTGAATTCCACCGCCAATCCCGAGCTAGATTGGTCGCTCAGACAACCATCAATTAAGGTCACCGTTCCCATGCATCCGAAATTTCTACTTAAGTTAGTTTTAGCGTCCAGCGCATGCAGCGTTGTTGCCAGTTTTAACGCGGCCGCGGCTGAACTGCTGATTGGTCGGCTGGGCTCACTGAAAAGCCCCATTGCAGCGCCGAGCACTGCTGGTGTGGCTGAAGGGTTTGATCTTTACGTAAAACGAATCAACGAAACCGGCGGCGTCAACGGCCAAAAGCTGCGGGTCATCTTTCGCGACGACGAGTTCAAGCCGCCCATGGTGGTAACCAATGCGGCTGAACTGATTGAAAACGATAAGGTGGTCGTGCTGGCGTCGCCGCAGGGCACCCCGGGAAGTGCTGGGCTGATCAAGGACGGGCTGCTGGTGTCCTCACGCACGGCCATGGTCGGCCCGATCACCGGCGACAGCGGTGTGTTGTCAGGTGCTAACTTCTTTCCGCTTCGCTCGACCTACGAGGACGAAATCGCCGCGCTGGCTCGCCAAATGAAGGCAGTTGGCCAAAAGCGTGTGGCTTACTTGTATTACAACATTTCACAGGGGCCGCTGTTTGCGCGGGTGTTTGAAAAAATCATCAAAGAAGCCGGTCTTGAGTATGTGGGCGCGGTCGGTTATGACATCAACCCTACCGAGGATACGCAGGTGCTGCTGGTCAAGCAGGCGGCTGCCAAAGTCGCGGCGCTCAAGCCGGATAGCGTGTTTACTTTCGCCGTAGGGCCCACCTTTTCAATGGCTATGCGCGCGCTGCTGGACGCCAGCGGCAAGGGCGTGACGCGCTACACGTTCAGCATCAACAATTGGGAAGCACTGGTTAAAAAAATTGGCGAGCAAGACGCCGCTGGCGTCGTGTTCTCGCAGGCGGTGCCTTACCCGTATGCGAATAACCGGCAAATTGTTCGCGAATATCAGGTCGACGTTAAAAAGTTTGCGCCTGAGAGCAAGCTGAGTTTTGCAGGCCTTGAAGGCTACATGACGGGCAAGGTGCTGGTTGAAGCACTGCGCCGAGCGGGCACCAACCCGAGCCGCGAAAAGGTGCTAGGTGCGCTGCATTCGCTGGGCCGGTTTGATCTGGGCGACTATGTGGTGAACTACTCGGCCAGCCAGCGCCGCGTCGAGCCGTCGGTCGACGTGACCATCATTGGGCGCGACGGCAAGCTGCGTAAATAACGGGGACGGGCATCGCTCTAGCTTCGATGCAATGACGAATGACGAATGACGGCGGCGTGCAAAACGGCTGCATATAAGGCGCCAGCGTGACGATCTATCACGGTGTTTGGTGACGCAGCTCTAGTTGGGCGGGCACGATGACCGCTAGACTTGCAGCATGAACCAACTACAAACCCTTTTCAACGCCCAGCACACCGCCAGCCGCCAGCACATTGATGTGCCGCTTGACGTGCGCCGCAACCGCCTGCTGCGCATGAAGGCGCTGATTGATGATCATGGCACCGCCCTGGCGCAAGCGGTGCAAACTGACTTTGGCGTGCGCAGCCTGCAGCTCACTGAGATTGCTGATTTATTTGTGCTGCGTTCGCTGCTGTCACATACTCTCAAAGCATTGCCTAAATGGATGAAGCCGCAAAAAGTCAGCACCCCGATTTACCTACAGCCTGCCCGCGCTTATTTGCAGCGCCAGCCGCTGGGCGTGGTGGGCGTGGTGTCGCCATGGAACTACCCAGTGCAGCTTGCCTTGGGCCCGGTGATTACCGCGCTGGCTGCGGGCAACCGGGTGATGCTTAAACCCAGTGAGCTAACGCCCGCTACATCGGCCTTGATGGCCAAGCTGATTGGCCAAGCGTTTGCGCCGGATGAGGTGTGTGTGGTGCTAGGTGACGGCGAGCTGGCGGCTGAATTTTCAAGCTTGCCGTTTGACCATTTGTTTTTCACTGGCTCAACCGCTGTGGGCCGGATGGTGGCCAAAGCCGCCGCCGCCAACCTGACGCCCACCACGCTAGAACTTGGCGGCAAATCACCCTGCATCATTGATGCGAGTTGCGACTTGCCATCAGCGGCCATCAAAATTGCCCACGGCAAGCTGCTCAACGCCGGCCAAACCTGCATTGCGCCTGACTATGTGCTGTTGCCAAAAGGGCGCGAAGCAGAATTTGGCCAGGCGTTTGCCCAGGCCGTGGCCAAGCTGTTCCCCACCATCGCCGGCAACCCCGACTACGCCGCCATCATCAGTGCGCGCCACCATGAGCGACTACAAGCCATGCTGGCTGCCGCACAGCAGGGCGGGGCAAGACTGCAGGTGATCAACACCGGTGGCGCCGACGTGGCGCATCGCCAAATGCCGCCCGTGCTGGCCTTTAACGTGCCGCCTGATGCCCAGTTGATGCAAGAAGAAATCTTTGGGCCGGTCTTGCCCGTATTGGCCTATGAGTCGCTGGGCGAGGCGATCAAGTACATCAACGATCGGCCCCGCCCCCTGGCGTTGTACTGGTTCGGCACCGACAACGCAGCGCGTGACGCCGTGCTGGCGCAAACGGTCAGCGGCGGCGTGACCGTCAACGACACCCTGATGCACATTGCCCACGAGAATCTACCCTTCGGCGGTGTGGGTGAAAGCGGCTGGGGCAGCTACCACAGCGAGGCCGGGTTTTTGCGCCTGACAATGCAAAAACCGGTGCTGGTGCAGTCCAAGTGGGCGCGAGGCGATCTGTTTTACCCGCCCTACAGCAAGCGCTTTGACCAGGTGATGGGTTTGCTCAAACGCTGGTTTTGAGGTGTTGCAATGCTACACTTTTAGTAGCTGCTAGCCCCTGATTTTTTTGGGCTAGAGCGCGATAGCGCAAAGTTTTTTACTCCTTCTCCCGCCGGGAGAGGGCGTTTGAGGATCATTCGCTTCAGTCCCCCAGCACCACACCCTCACGCCTCGGATCAGCTCCGCCAAAAAAGCCTTTTTCGGTTTTTTGAATCGCTTGCAAACCGCTGGTCATGTTCATCTCCCGGACTTCAGCGCCGCGTGCTTTGAGCGCGTCAATAGTGGCAGGTGAAAAGCGCTTTTCTTCCAGCAGACTGGGGCCGTTCAATGAACCAAAGTTGGGCAGGTCAATCGCTTGCTGGGCGTTCAGGCCCCAGTTCAATGTGCTGAACAACACCTTGGCCGTGTAGTGAATGATCAACGCGCCGCCGGGGCTGCCGCCGCTCATCACAATCTGGTTGGTAGCTTTGTCAAACACAAGCGTTGGAGCCATCGACGAGCGTGGGCGTTTGCCGGGTTGCACGCGGTTGGCGATTGGCTTGCCGTCGGCGTCCGTTGGTGCATAGCTGAAATCAGTCAACTCGTTGTTGAGCAAAAAGCCGCCTGCTTTGCCAGTGCCTCCGTCAGTTAATTGGCGTGCGCCAAAAGCATCTTCAATCGTGGTGGTCATGGCAATTGCGTTTCCAAAAGCATCAATGATGCTGATGTGCGACGTGCCGTATTCAGGCTGATCAGGCATGGGAGCGTAGCTGGTTTTGACCGCGCCTGGTACGCCGGCCTTGGCGGTTTTCATGCTCTGGCCGCCGGGCTGCTGGGCAATTAATTGGGCTCTGCCCGCGAGGTAGCTGGGTTCTAGCAGACTCATCCAGTTGCCGCCGGGTGCTGCCACAAAGTCAGGGTCGCCCAGGTACTGGGCACGGTCTGCAAAGGCCAGGCGCGATGCTTCGGTGTAGAGGTGCAAAAAGTCGGCAGACGGCGTTTGTCCAGTGGTTTCTGGCACACCGCCCATTCCATCAACCGGCGGCAATGTCGCCGCGCTGGTATTGGCCAAAATCCCCAAAATCTGCCCAACAGCAATCGCGCCAGAGCTGGGCGGCGGCATGCCGCAAATTTTGTAGGCGCTGTGGGCGGCGTAGTAGTCACTGCAAATTGGCTCGCGCTTTTTAACCTGGTAGCTGGCCAAATCAGCCATCGCCAGTTTGCCGGGGTTGGTCGGGTGGCCTTGGACTTTTTTAACCATCGCTTGGGCAATGCTGCCTGCATGCATGGCGCTGGAGCCTTTGGCAGCAATTTGCCTCAGCACGTCAGCCAGCGCCGGGTTTTTAAGCAGCGTGCCAGCCGCCAGCGGGCTGCCGTCGGCGTTGTAAAAGTAGGCCGCTGCGCTGGGGTCGGCTTTCAGATATTTTTCGTCTTTGAGCAGCGTGGCCAGGCGCGGGCTGACCTTAAAACCACTTTCTGCCAACGTGATGGCAGGTACCAAGAGCTGTGCCCACGGCAGCTTGCCATATTGCTTGTGCGCGGCCTCCAGCATCTTCACCGTACCGGGCACGCCGACCGAACGGCCACCCACCACACCATCGTAAAAAGCCATCGGCTTGCCATCAGCACCGATGAATAATTTTTCATCCACACCCGCAGGCGCAGTCTCGCGGCCATCAAACGCCTCAACCTTGCTGCCGGTTGAATGCAGCAAAAAAGCGCCGCCGCCAATACCGCTGGACTGAGGCTCTACCAGCGTTAACACCATTTGCACCGCTACTGCCGCGTCAATGGCTGAGCCACCTGCGCGCAGCACCTGCAAGCCTGCGTCGGTGGCTAGCGGGTTGGCTGCAGCGACCGCAAATTTGGTGGTGGCCCAACCGGGCTTGGCGGTGTAACCTGACGCGCCCTCGGGCTGCGTTGGCGCGGAATATGCAAAGGGCGCTGGGGCCGTAGCGCAAGCAGCAAGTAGGCAGGCCAGGGCGACAGAGGTGAGCAGGCGTTTCATTTGGGTTTCCAGTATGGCTAGCAAACTGCCATGTTACGTCGGGCGTATCGGTTAGCGGCTTGCTGGGCAAGTTGGCGGCGTTACGGTTTGTACCTGCTAGCCACCGCCTAACTACTTGCTAAAACTTGCATCGCCAAACCATGTCGTTACGCGGTCGTCGGTGTTGTCGGTGTCGTTGCCAAACGATATGCCAGTGACGGCGGGTGCGTCAAAGCCAAACGCTTCTTTAAAGTCAGCCGCCACATTGCGGGTTTCACTGCGCCACTGGCCAATACCGCCCGGCCCGCTTTGCAGCACCACTTTGCGCAGGCGTTGGGTAAACGGGCTCCAGGCGGTGTAGCCCACACGGTGCTTGTTGTCCCACACGTAGCACAGGGCGGCGGTAGGCACATCCGCGCCGCCTAGGCTGCGCGCAAGTTTGATCTTGGCCCGGTCTGCAAACGACAGCGATTCAAGCGGCACATCAAAAAAAACATACAACCGCGCCGAGTGGTCGTCGGCCATTTTTTCGTCCATATCGGCTCTGTCCAAAATGCGGTCGACCTTCCAGCGCCATTGCAGCGTGGTGCTTGGCTGCCCACCCAGCATGTCGACGGGCACGGCAATGCTGCCAGCGCTGTTGTTGGAGTCAACCTTCAGCACGGTTTTGCCTTGGTCAGCTACCAAGGCAAATTGGTTGGGCTTGATGTTCGGGTAGCTCACCCTTCGAAAGTCTTTAGGCAGTGCCTGGCCAGGACTTAGCCTAGAAAAGATGTCTTGAGCTTGTGCGGCAAAACACAGGCCTGCCAACAGGTATGTGAAAGTTGCGCGCTGAATGATCTGCATACCGCAGTCTATTCAGCCTTTGCGCCAGAGGCTTTGACCACCTTGGCCATTCGCTCGTAGTCCATCGCCAGCAATTTGGAAAAGTCCACATTGCTCATGGCCAGCGGTTCAATGCCTTGCTTGTCCAGGCGTGCCAAGACGATCGGGTCTTTTAAAAGTGTGGCCATGGCTGCGTTGACGCGATTAACTTCCGCCGTTGGTGTGCCAACAGGCCCAAGCAAGCCAAACCACGAATCAAACTGGTAGCCGGGCAAGCCGCTTTCGGCAATGGTGGGCACATCTGGCAGGTACTTGGAGCGTTTAGGCATGCCACCGGCGGTCGTCCCGCTGGTAACGCCAATCAACCGAATGCGGCTGTCTTTGGCAAACGCCAGCGCGCCTATGCTGGCCGCTATCACGGCTTGGGCGCGGCCTGAAATCACTTCGTTGATCGCCTCGCCCGTGGCTTTGAGCGGCACGTGCACCACGTCAATACCCGCCAGGCCGTTGAAGTAGGCCATCGACAAATGCGTGGCACTGCCCACGCCTGCGGTGGCGTAGTTCATTTTGCCGGGGTTGGCCTTGGCGTATTTGATGTACTCGGCTGCTGTTTTGGCGGGCACGTCGGGGTGCACCATCAGCACGTAGTCAGCCGTGCCAATGTGGGCCAGCGGTACAAAGTCTTTTTGCGGGTCATAGGCCAGTTTGGTGTACAGGCTGCCGGCAATGTTGTGGCTGGCTGCTGCCAATACCATAGCGCCGCTGTCAGGCGCTGACTTGGCCACAAAGCCCGTGCCTACCGTGCCGCCTGCGCCGGGCTTGTTGTCGATGATGACGGTTTGGCCCAGGGCCACGCCCAGCTCTACTGAAATGGCGCGTGCCAGCAGGTCTTGCACCCCACCGGGGGCGAAGGGCACGACGATGCGGGCGATCTTATTGTTGGGTTGAGGGTTGGTTTGGGCGATGGCTACGGCTGCTGATAAGGCTAGCGGCGCGATAACAAAACTTCTACGTAGCATCATGATGTTTGAATCCAGTCAGTCGTTTAAAAAATAGAACTACTCAGTTGGCGTTTGCCTTACTCCCTCCCCTTCCGGGGGAGGGCGGGGGTGGGGGCAAGCGCCGACACACAGCTGGCATCGTGCGTGCCCCCATCCCAGCCTTCCCCCGGAAGGGGAAGGAGCAAGAAAGGCAAACTAATGCTTAAGAAACACAAATCTCATCAGCTAATCTGCGCATAAAACGCTCACACCAGGCCAGCTGCTCCAGCGTCACCCATTCATTGGGCTGGTGCGCCTGGGCGATGTGGCCGGGGCCGCAAACAATCGTCGGCACACCAGCGTTGTGAAACAGCGATGCCTCTGTACCGAACGACACCTTGCCTGCACCAGATGCAGGATCAGTGCCCGCACAGGCAAAGCAAAGCTTGGCAATGTCGCTGTCAGCTGCGGTTGCAAAGCCCGGCAGCATCGACGTGCGCACATGCGTGATGCTTGTCGCAGGCGCTATTTTTTGCATAGCAGGTAGCAGGCTGTCTGCAAAGGCCTTGGCCTGATTGAACAACTCGTCAGGTGAATTGAGGTGGTGGTGGCGAATCTCCCAAATCACATCGCAGTCACGCG
>JAYWFR010000184.1:0-23421 GCA_043778695.1 Polaromonas sp.
ACTGTTTTTAATCATTTTCACAGTTTACTCCGTAATTATAAATTCAGAATTAAGTTTCATGTAAACTTAGGCACTGATGAATGCACCTATCCTGCCTCAAAACCTCAAGCAACGCGCGCTTTATGAAGAAGTCGCAGAGTTGTTGCGGCAGCGAATCTTTGCTGGATCGGGCAGCAGAACAGATGATGCTGGCTCAAGCTTGCAACCCGGCGCGTGGATAGACGAGCTAAAGCTGGCCGCTGAATATGGCATCAGCCGCACGCCGCTGCGAGAAGCGCTAAAAGTGTTGGCCACCGAAGGCCTGGTGACGATGAAACTGCGGCGTGGCGCGTATGTGACGGAAGTCAACGCCAAAGACCTGCGCGACGTTTTTCATCTAATGGCCGTGCTGGAAGCCGACGCGGCGGGGAACGTTGCAACACACGCAACCGACGCACAACTGCTAGAGCTGGAAGCCTTGCACCAGCATCTGGAAAAAGCCGCCAAAGCCAGTAAAGACCACATTCGGTTTTTCACCATCAACGAAGCGTTTCACGTCAAGCTTCTTCAAATCGCCGACAACAAATGGCGTGACCAAATGGTGGCCGACCTGCGCAAAGTGATGAAGCTGAATCGCGCACAGTCGCTGCTTAAAGCGGGGCGAATTGAAGAATCACTGGCCGAGCATGCGGCCATCATGGCGGCTTTGCGAATGCGGGACGCCACAGCGGCGCAAGCTGCGATGCGGGCGCATATTGAGAGTGGGCTTGAGGCGGCGGCGTAATTAGAAATAGTTGAATGATTTCGGCAAACATCAACTTTAATTCGAAAGAATACGGTAGTTTTAGTATGACCCTTCAACACCACCTCATTACCGGCGCACCCGACCCGGTCGCCCCCTTCAGCCACGCGGTTGAAGCTGACGGCTGGATCTATCTGACCGGCCAAATGCCGTTTAGTGGCACCTCAATCAATGAGCCGTATCCCCAAGGCATTGCGGCGCAAACGCACCAGGTGATGCACAACCTGCAAACGGTTCTAAGAGGTGTGGGCGTTGGCCTTGCACACGTGGTGCAAGTACGCGTGTATTTGCTGAACTTCGAGCGAGACTACGACGCGATGAACACCGTGTATGCCACTTACTTTGCGCCCGGCCAGCGGCCTGCCCGCACTTGCGTGGGCGTTAACGGCTTGGCTAAGGGGGCGTTGATTGAGATTGACATGGTGGCACGCCGTTGCACCTCAGTTTTGTAGCGGCACTCGTCTCACTTTTTTCTCGGGCACCACAAAACTCAGGTTTCCCCATAAGCTGTCCCAGTCCACGTCCTTAACGCCGGTCACGCGCACCATGTGCACCACGCTCACCATCCACGCACCCGCGTACGGCAGGTTAACCGTGGCGATGCCTTGGGCGTTGGTGGTGGCGCGGATGATGGTGGTCTGGCCGTTAGCTTGCCCGCTTGATTTATGCCACGCTTTTAGCAGCGCATCCTGCAGCGGTTGGCCTTCAAACAGCACCTGAACACTCAACGCCTCGCCGGGCATCATGGCCAGCGGGTT
Source organism: Polaromonas sp. (assembly GCA_043778695.1). Taxonomy (GTDB): domain Bacteria; phylum Pseudomonadota; class Gammaproteobacteria; order Burkholderiales; family Burkholderiaceae_C; genus Polaromonas. The sequence goes on from JAYWFR010000184.1 coordinate 1,540, forward strand.
GTTGCTGGGCACAAGTTCCAGGCGCTGGCCTAGCGTTTGAGAATGCACGGTGGCGTAAACGCCTGCTTGCGCGCCTTGCACTTCCAACAGCGTTTTAACGTAGCGCCGGTAACGTTCGCGGCCGGGCTGCTCGGCTTGGTCTGCTGCCTCGCGCTGGGCTGTGATGAAGTCCAGGCCCTCGTCATGCAGGTAAGCGTGGAAGCGGTCGGCTGACAAACTAATCGTGTTGGGCTGACTTTCAAAAGCGACCAAGTGTGTACCGGGCGTGGCCAGCATTAACGGCAAATCAGCCACGGCGGTAGCGGGCACTTGGGCGCTGATGTCTCGCACACCCGCTGCCGACACCAGCCGCAAGCTCGCCGTTTGCGCCTTTGACCAGCCGACCAATTCGCCGGTGAACTGCTCGCCCACAAGCATGCTTAGGCGTGCCGTGCTGCCTGCGGTTAATGGCGCGGTAACAGGCGCTATCCAAAATTCGTGGGCGTGCAATTGCGCTTGATAAACGATGGCTAAAACCAAAGCGAAAAGGGCGTTAATTGAGTTTTTCATTCTGCTTTGGTACGCGGTTGTCCGCAGCGTGGATTCAGCCCGCCAAACTAAAAGGTACAGTCTAGCGATGTCCCAAAACTTGTCCACGCCTAGCGCTATTGAAGCGCCTTTAGCCTACAGCAGCGCCATCATTGCACCACTTATTACAGGCGGCCCAGCCCGCGGCCTGTGCACTGACTGCGGCCTGTCGCGCTCAAGCGACCCGAAGCGCTGCGGCCAGGCCTGCCAGTTCATCAAACCTGATTACCCCCGGCTTGAAGCAGCAGTGCATGGGCGCGAACGCGACATAACAAAACCTGACGAACTTTTTTTCGGCCCGCACAAGCGCATGCTGCGCGCCCGCATGGCAGCGCCTGCCAAGGGCGCGCAGTGGACCGGCATCACCACCGGGTTGGCTGCGCGCCTGCTAGAAACCGGCGCAGTTGATGCCGTACTGACGATGGCACCAGACGCTAACGACAAGTGGCGGCCCAAGCCAGTGATCGTGACGCGCGCTGAAGGCATGGCCGAGTGCCGGGGCATGCGCATGGGTTACGCGCCGCTGCTAGCGCTGCTTGAGCCTGCGCTGGCGATGGGCTACAAGCGCTTGGCCGTGATTGGCATACCCTGCCAGGTGTATGCGCTGCGGGCGATTGAAGACGAGCTCAAACGTGAGCTGGGCCTGGAGCAGCTGTACGTGATTGGCACGCCGTGTTCAGACAACACCACCACCGAGCGCTTTCATGAATTTTTAGCGCTGCTGGGCGAGGATCAAGGCGAAGACCCGGACGACGTGACCTACCTTGAATTCAGGGCCGACTACCACGTAGAGCTGCGCTACAAAGATGGCCGCACCAAAGCCATTCCGTTTTTGCAATTGCCCTTGTCAAAGTTGCCGAATGATTTTTTTCCGCTGACGTGCCGCACGTGTGTGGACTACACCAATGTGCTCAGCGACATCACGGTTGGCTACATGGGCGGTGAAGGCGAGCAGTGGCTGCTGGTGCGCAATCAGCGCGGTGAAGAACTGCTTAATTTATTGGGCAACGATGTTGTGACGTCTGAGCCCGCAACCGCTGGCAAGCGAGCTGGCGCGGTGAAAGGTTTTATCAAAAACGTCGAGCGTGCTGCGGGCGGTTTGCCGTTGCGCAAAATGCCCAACTGGCTGCGCCCTATTGTGGGCTGGCTGATGCCGCGTGTAGGCCCGCGTGGGCTGGAGTTTGCGCGGGCGCGGGTTGACATGAAAGCAGCAGAGACCATCATTCACCTGCGGCGTGAGATGCCTGCAAAGTTGAAAAATATGGTGCCAGCGCACATTTGGCATTTGGTGGAGCCGTACGGCATGGGGCCAACTGAGTCTGAAAAACCAGCCTCTCCAGTCAGCAGGGAAATTTAAAGTTGCTATATTTTCAGGAGCTGCTTACGCACACTTTATATGGGCTATAGGCTGTTTTTACTCTAAAAAAGCATCCATTTTCGCCGTAAACTCTGCCAGATTCTCAAAATACGGCAACGCCCCGCCCTCGGTCAATTCAAACTGCCAGTTGGCCCGCTTGTCAACCGTGCTGCGGCCACGGTAGTCGGTAAAGTCACCGCGCGTCGCCATCGACACCCATACCGGGCAAGCCAGCTTTTCATACAGGGTGTTGATGTCTGCTGCAAACAGGAAGGCTGATAAGAAATACAAAGGCGCGTGCTTGGCGCCCGGCTGGCGCGCTGTTAAAACGCAGTAGCGCCACAGCGCCTCATCTACCTGTTTGCGACCAAACGTGCGTTGCAAAAAGTAGCGCACCACGCCGGGCCGTACCAGCGTATTGAACAAGCCGCTGCTCCACGCCGGATTGCTGGCAGCGCGGTAAGCCCACGCCACACCGCGCGACGAACCAGGCGCGCCGTAAAACCGCTTGCTGCCGCTAAAGCCTGTCGGGCTGATGAGTGCTATGCGCCGAATCGCATCGGGTGCCTCAACAGCAGTGCGCGCAACATATTCGCACGACAGCGACACACCCACAACGTCTACCGCGACATCGCCATGCAGGCTGCGGATGTGTTTGAGTACCGCCAGCACGGCGTCTGTCATTAGCCTGATCGTGTATGGCCTGTCACTGCGGTCTGAAAACCCATAACCCGGCAAGTCCAGTGCAAAGGTGGGCCGCGTCTGGCTGTAGTGGTCATACAGCGGAGCTACTTCGGCAACTGAGGCAGCAGCGTTAACGCTGTGAACCAGCAGCAGTGGGGGCAGCGCTGCACCCGGTACAGCATTGGACTGGTAAAAGCTCACCAAGCCCGATGGTGTTTGCAGTTCAATGCGCTGCCCCGCAACAGCTGGGTACATCGCTGGGATATTTTCAGGCAAGCTCATGGGTCTTTCCGGTTGTTGTCTCATGTTGACGAGCCGCATCTATCGGCTCGTGCGCCAGCGCCATCACCTCATGCGGTGGCAAACCTTTCAATCTATGGTCGCTCCACACCTGACGCCAGCGACGGCTGTCTGGCAGGCCGTGGCGCAGGCCCAGCATGTGGCGGGCAATGGCAGAGTGCGGTGTGCCGTGCTCAGCAAATTCGCGCGCCATGTAGTCGCACATTTGCGCTTCTACAGCTTCACGCGTCAAACCTGAAGGCGCAGCGCCAAAAAATGCTGCATCCCAAGACGCCAGCAACCACGGGTTGTGGTACGCCTCACGCCCCACCATCACGCCATCAAGCTGCTGCAGTTGCTCGGTGATTTGTGCGTTGGTGGTAACGCCGCCGTTGATGGCAATCGTCAAGTGGGGAAAATCTTTTTTCAGCTGGTGCACCAGCTCATAGCGCAGTGGCGGTACTTCGCGGTTTTCTTTGGGGCTCAGGCCCTTCAGCCACGCGCTGCGTGCATGCACGATAAAGGTGTTGCAACCAGCTGTAGCAACCGAGCCCACAAAGTCGCGTACAAACTCATAGCTTTCAAACTTGTCGATACCAATGCGGTGCTTGACGGTGACAGGCACGCTGACCACGTCGGCCATGGCTTTCACGCAGTCGGCCACCAGTTGCGGCTCAGCCATCAGGCACGCTCCAAAAGCGCCGCGCTGCACCCGCTCGCTGGGGCAGCCGCAGTTCAGGTTGATTTCGTCGTAACCCCACTGCTCGCCCAGCTTGGCGCACTGGGCAAGATCTGACGCCTCGCTACCGCCCAACTGTAGGGCAATCGGGTGCTCCTCATCGTTGAAGCGCAAATGCCGCGGTACGTCGCCATGAATCAACGCGCCGGTGGTCACCATCTCGGTGTACAGCAACGTATGCTGGCTCAGCAGACGATGGAAATAACGGCAATGTTTATCCGTCCAGTCCATCATGGGCGCCACCGACACGCGGCAAGCCACACTTATGTGGTCAGCGGTTCGGTTTAGGTGGGGGGTCATCAACATTGCAGCATTTTCTCATTTGGAGCGGGCACCGCCACTAATTCTTGATGGATTGCCAGCAGTGCATAATTATTTCGGCGGTGAAGTCATCCAAAGCCAACACCAGCTGGCCACCAGTTTTAACTTTTTAAGCAACCAACATTTCCACATGAACAATTTTGTATTGACTCCCGACATGCTGACCATGAGTGGCACTTTCTATCCGAAAGGCTACGCTTTCATCATGTTTCCCACGGCGGCAGCTGCTGAAAAAGCGGCGCAATCGATTGGTCAGCACCCTGATACCGGCAGCCATGTCAGTTTTTTAAGTGCCCCCGTGGTGTTAAAAGAAATCGGAAAAATTGACGGAGATTCGGACATTGACTTGCCGTCCGTCGGCACTGAAGGCGCCACCGTTCATAAATACGTTGATTTGGCACGCCAAGGTCATTGCGCGCTGATGGTCAAGGTCGACTCAGACAAAGAGACTGAGCACGTGTTGCAGGTTGCGCGGCAGGCTGGTTTTTCGTACGGTCAGCGCTACCATTTGCTGGCCATTGAAGATCTGGAATAAGCCGGTAGTCCACACCACAAATCCACACCACAAAGCACCTGATGATTGACATGTACTATTGGCCCACGCCAAATGGCTGGAAGATCTCCATCATGCTGGAAGAGTGCGGCCTGCCGTACAACTTTATGCCCGTCAATATTGGCAAGGGCGAGCAGTTTGCACCGGCATTTCTGGCCATCAGCCCGAATAACCGCATGCCTGCCATTGTTGACCATTCGCCCGCAGGTGGGGAGGCGTCGGTTGCCGTGTTTGAAAGCGGCGCAATTTTGCAATACCTCGCTGACAAAACGGGGCGCTTTTTGCCGACCGATTTGCGCGGTCGATACCAGGTCTTGCAGTGGCTGATGTGGCAGATGGGCGGGTTGGGGCCGATGGCCGGGCAAAACGGTCATTTTTTACTTTACGCCCCGGAAAAGATTGCTTATGCCATTGACCGATACGGCAAAGAGGTAGACCGCTTGTACGGCGTGCTCAACACACAGTTAGGCGTTACCAAAGCCTATGTGGCGGGCACTGACTATTCGATTGCCGACATGGCCATTTTCCCTTGGGTGCGCACGCACAAAGCGCAGCAGGTGGACCTGGAAAAATTTCCAAATGTAGAGCGCTGGTACAACGCGCTGTTTGACAGGCCAGCCGTCAAGCGCGGACTGGACGTGGGCAAAGACCTGCGAGCGCCCGCATTGACTGAAGATGCACGCAAGGCACTGTTTGGGCAAACCTCTAACAGCGTTCAGGCGGGCGAACACAAAGGCGTTGCCAACAAGTGATTGATTTTTACTTTGATGTTTCCAGCCCCTGGACTTATCTTGCATTTCGCAACCTTCAGCCCATGGCCACCGAGCTGAAGGTTGTGATCAACTGGCGGCCGGTGCTGGTGGGCGGCATTTTCAATACCGTTAATCAGCGCATGTATGCATCGCGTGAAGATACCAGCTCACCGCGCAACCAGTACATGCTCAAAGACTTGCAAGATTGTGCACGGCAGACCGGCGTCACGATAGTTTTTCCGCCCAAAGTGTTCCCCGTCAACAGTGTCAAGGCCATGCGCGGCTGTATTTGGATTGCTCAAGATAGTGCTTTCCAAGCTCACTTGCTGGCGTTTATCGAAGCCACGTTTGCCGCTTATTTCAGCGGCCAGCAAGACATCTCGCAAGACGATGTGCTGGCCGATATTTGCCGCCAAAACGGCATTGATGCAGTTGCGTTTGCTACTGGAATCGCGCAGCCGGCCATCAAGGAGGCCTTGAAAGCCAATACCGACGAAGCCATGGGGCGCGGCGCTTTCGGTGTGCCCACCTTTTTTGTGGGCAACGACATGTACTTTGGTAACGACCGGCTCGACCTGCTGCGCTTGGCGGCCATAAAAGCGCGAGACTAGAGCTGGGTTAATTTAGCCGGTCGGCTGTCGTCAGACTGGGTAAATGAATCTTCCCACTTGGCTGGCCAGCGCGTTGATTTACCCGAGCCGATCGCGCCAGAGCCGTCTGGATTAAAGCCCGCGGATGCTGGCCGGGAGGTGGACTTGAGCGCGTCATTTTCGTTGAGCTCTTTGAGCGCCGCTGCCTTCGCCGCCCTGCGTTTTTCGCGCGTGAAGGTGTCCAGGTCTGCATGAAAGCTACTGTCACCTGCAAGCGTGATGGCATCTTGCACACTGTCGACTTCAAGCTCGCCCAAAAACGCTGCCCGCATGGCGCTGGCTTTGGGCAGCTTGATGCTGCGTGCCACGGTGTAGGCAATGCGGCAGTCTGACAATAAAGACTCCTTCAAATCACGGTTAGCTCTGTTCAAACCGCGCCTGGCGGGCACGTCCACGCAACCGACCACATTGCCGTTGCTGGTGCAAACGGTGAACGTGCAGTAAACGCCCGCCAGCATGTCCTGCCAGCGCGAACCACCGCCATTTTGGTCTTTGCGAATGGGCGCAGTAAAGCGCAGCACCGGTACCTTGACCATCACCAGGTGGTCATGAAAGGTGCTTATCAACCACTTGAACACTTCGTATTCTTCATTGGTCAGCAGCACCCTGGACGTTAACGGCCATTTGTCGGGCATGCGCATTTTGGTCTGGGCTTGCCTGTAAATCCACCACGCATACAGGCCAGAGCCCACCAGCACGCCCGCCAGCAAACCAAGGCACAAAGCCAAAACCAGGGATGCGTTCAAGATAGCTCCTTTGTTGATAAAACTGACAGCAGACATGTTACTTTCCGCCGGCCGTCAACGGTACTTTGTTACCGCTGGTTTCATAAACCTAACCATAGCGACTGTTTACATACGCTGGCAGCTATGGTTTTAGAAGCACGATAAGCGCTGGTTTCAAATAAGCAGGACAGCGCGAAAAATCAAGAAGGCAGCGCCTTGATGCGGCGCAAGCCAAGCTGGCTTGCAGCCGCACACGTATGTTTTTTTAAATAGAACGCCCAGAACTTAAAACGCTGCGAATTAGCCACCCGCCCGCTTAGCGTTGTAGCTTTGCTTTTGCAATGCCGCTATGACCGTCGCTATATGGTCGCCTTGCACTTCGACCACACCGTCTTTGGCGGTGCCGCCAGAGCCGCATGCCGCGCGCAACTGCTTGGCCAGCGCCGCCAATGCCGTGGCGTCCAACGGCAGGCCCTTGACGATCGTCACGCTCTTACCGCCGCGGCCTTTGGTTTGCAAGCTGACGCGCACCACGCCGTCACCCTTGGGTAGCGCTTGAGCTTTGCAAATGCAGCTGGCTATGGCGTGGCGGCAATCAGGGCACATGCGGCCCGCGTCGGTTGAATAGACCAGGCCGCCTCGGCCTGCAAGGCCTGCAAGGACTTCATTGCTTTGGTTGTTTTTCATCAGATTTTGTAGGGCTATCCACATCCATATTCTGACTCAAGCAAAATCGGGACGTATGACTGAACTCCACACCCCCGACAAAGAACAAATCAACCTGCTCGACGCATTTGACCGCCTGGATTTGCACCACATCCACATGGTGACCACCGCCAGTCAGTCAGCTGCGGCTTTGCAAGCCTTACAAAGTGAAAAGGTACTCGGGTTCGACACCGAATCAAAACCCACTTTTGCCAAGAACGAAGCATCCACTGGGCCGCACATCGTGCAGTTGTCGACCCTTCAAGCCGCCTGGATTTTTCAGCTGGAAGACGCCGAGTGCCGCCGCGCCGTAGGGCAACTGCTTGAAGCGCCGCACATCATCAAAGCCGGCTTTGGCCTGGGCGACGACAAAAAGCGCATCACCTACAAGCTGGGCGTTAGCCTGCAAGGCGTGCTGGACTTGAATACTGTGTTCAAAGCCAAAGGCTACCGCAAAGACATGGGCGTGCGCGGCGCAGTGGCGGTACTGTTTAACAAACGCTTCATCAAGTCTAAAAAAGCCAGCACATCCAATTGGGCGAATCCGCAATTGACGGAAGCCCAAATCATTTACGCCGCCAACGATGCCTATGCGGCGATGCGGGTGTATGCGAAATTAGGGCTTTGAGCTTTTGGCGAGTTCCGATTTAAGCGATCACGGTTTTTTCAATGACCCGGTCATCGCCCAAAACAATCAGCGCAAACAGCAGCTCGTCCAGGCTGTTGGCGCGAGCCGTTTTGCGGGCTAGCAGCGGCGTGGCTTGCGGATTGAGAATGGCAAAGTCCGCCTCACAACCGACTTGCAAATTACCGACCACACCCTCAAGTCCAAGCGCACGAGCAGCGCCTGCTGTGTGTTGCCACCACAGCTGCTGGGGCTTGAGTGACAAGCCCCGCTTGGTCTGCAAGCCTTCAACCTGTGTTCTACCCACGTAGTAGGCCGCTAGCATGGTGTGAAACGGGCTAAACGACGTGCCGCCACCAACGTCGCTGGCCAAGCCGTAGGCAAAGCCCGCGCTGTCTGCGCCCGCGTAGTCAAAAAAGCCGCTGCCTAAAAACAAGTTGCTGGTGGGGCACACCGCCGCAGCGGTGCCAGAGCTGTGCATCAGCGCGCGGTCTTCATCGTCAAAGTGAATGCAGTGAGCGTACACCGCCTTGGGGCGCAGCAGGCCGAACTGGTCGTACACGCTGAGGTAGCTGCGCGATGCCGGGTACAGTTGTTTGACCCACGCGATTTCGTCAAAGTTCTCCGCCACATGGGACTGCACCCAAACATCAGGGTACTTGGCTGCCAACTCTCCCGCACCGCGTAATTGCGCTTCGGTGCAGCTGCATACAAAGCGCGGCGTGATGGCATACCCCAGGCGGCCTACGCCATGCCACTTTTTTATCAAGTCCTCGGTGTCCATCAGGCTTTGCTCGGTGTCATCGCGCACACCGTCGGGCACGTTTTGATCCATCAGACATTTACCGGTAATCAGCCGTAGGCCATTTTTCTGCGCCTCAACAAATAAAGCGTTGACCGATTCAACATGCGAGGTGGCGAAGGTCAAAGCGGTAGTGACGCCATTGCGCAGCAGCTCTGCTATAAAAAAGGAAGCTGCTTGTGCACAATAATCGGGCGCTACAAAGCGTTTTTCTTCTGGGAAGGTGTAGTTTTCTAGCCACGGCAGCAAACCATCTGCTGGTGAGCCAATCACGTCCAGCTGCGGATAGTGCACATGCATGTCAACAAAGCCCGGGGCGATGATGCGGCCTGGAAGGTGTTCGACTGACAAGCCTGAGTAGCCTAAGTAGCTTGATTGCAAGCTTTGAAAACTGCCGATTCTCTGCACCACTTGGCGGCCTTGGGCATTGGGGCCAATGACGAGCAAGCCGTCTTGCTCGAACACGGCTTGCCGGTCTTTGAAATACAGCAGCGAGGCGCGGTAAGCTTTCATGCTGCTGTCAACGTGCAGCTGTCGCCCATACCGGCGCGCCACACGCGCACCGCTGCCAAGCCGGGCAAGGTGGGTTCTATCGCCCGCCAGATGTAAGCGCACAAGTTCTCCAGCGTGGCATTGCCCAGGCCGGGCACGTCGTCCAGCATGCGGTGGTCCAGCTGCGGCCTCAGTGTGTCGATGGCGGCCCGCACGCGGCCCAGGTCAAGCACCATGCCGGTGGCGGGGTCGGGTTGGCCTGACAGGGTAATTTCAGCGTTGTAGGTGTGGCCATGGATGCGGCGGCTTTCATCGGCGCGGGGGTCCGCTTCGGTCTCACGCTTTAGGGTGTGGGCCGCGTCGAAAAAAAATTGTTGGCTGATCTGGTAGGTCATAAAAAGTTTTAGCGAATGCCCGTCATTTTGTGGGTTTGCAAGCTCAGCCGCCAGGCCGGGCGCTGTAGGCACAGGGCAATGCAGTCACCTTGATTTTCGGCTTTCAGAACGTTGTCCATTGGCTGCAAGTAGCGATGTTTAAAGTTGGCGGCCTCCAGCTCATCCAAGTTGAACGCCGTCTGCGGCCACACCAGCTTTAACTCATGGCCCTCGCGCTGTACCCAAGGCGCACCGGCTTTGGGGCTGACGCAAATCCAGTCGATACCTGAAGGCGCAGCGAGCGTGCCGTTGGTCTCCACCGCGATTTCAAAACCGCGTAAGTGCAGCGCGTCGATCAATGCACTGTCGACTTGCAACAGTGGTTCACCGCCGGTCATGACGATGAATCGGTGGGCTTGGTCATCGCTTGGCCACTGCGCAGCTACTTTGTCAGCCAGCGCATCCGCATCTGCAAATTTGCCGCCCAACGTGCCGTCCGTGCCAACAAAGTCGGTGTCGCAAAAATTGCAAACGGCGGTGGCCCGGTCTTGCTCGCGGCCGGACCACAGGTTGCAACCAGCAAAGCGGCAAAACACAGCAGGCCGACCTGCGTTGGCGCCTTCACCTTGCAGGGTATAGAAAATTTCTTTGACTTGATAGCTCATGGAGCTGACCTTAAAACGCGCAGCATTGGCTGGGTCGTGAGGTTTTTATACATGGTAGTCCTCGACATGAGCCCGGAAAACGAGTTTGCCTTGAGCGCCGGGCCGACACCCATAGGGCTTGATTTTAACGGTTCAAACAAACGCTTCAAAACATGCATCAAGCTTGTTGATGTGTCGACGCTTGGCCGCTGCGTCGATAAAGCTGGCCTCGAAACTGTTGCGCGCCAACGTATAGGCGTGCTGGGCTTGCAACCCAGTTGCTGCAAACGTTTGCGTGAAGTTGTCATTCATGTAGCCACCAAAGTAGGCGGGGTCGTCTGAATTAACGGTTGCTGCCAAACCCGCATCGAGTAAGTGAGGCAGGTTATGGCTGGCCAGATCAGGAAACACGCACAGCTTCAGGTTAGACAACGGGCAGACCGTCAGCGCAATGCGGTCAGTGGCCAGCCGGTGCATCAGCGATGCGTCTTTGATGGCCTGCACGCCATGGTCAATGCGCTCGACTTTGAGCAAGTCCAGCGCCGTCCACACATAGGCAGGCGGGCCTTCTTCGCCGGCATGTGCGACCAAGCGAAAACCCAGCAAGCGGCAACGCGCAAACACGCGCGCAAATTTCTCGGGTGGGTTGCCTTCCTCGCCTGAATCCAGGCCAATACCGATGATCTTGCCTCGGTGCGGCAGCGCTTGTTCAAGTGCTTCAAACGCTTGGTCTTCAGTCAAATGGCGCAAAAAGCACATGATGAGCGACGCAGAAATTCCCAGTTCAATGTCTGCATCAATACAAGCCCGGTACAAGCCATTGACCACCGTGTCCATGCTCACGCCGCGTGCAGTGTGGGTTTGCGGGTCAAAAAACAGCTCGGCGTGCACAACGTTGTCTGCTGCTGCCTTGACGAAGTAGGCGCGTGCCATGTCGTAAAAGTCTTGCTCTGTGATCAGCACGCTGGCTCCAGCGTAGTAGATGTCCAGAAAGCTTTGCAGGTTGGTAAACGCATAGGCTTTGCGAAGCTCCACGACGTTGGCGTAGGGCAGGCTCAAACCGTTGCGCTGGGCCAGCGCAAAAATCAGCTCAGGCTCCAGCGAGCCTTCAATGTGAATATGCAGCTCGGCTTTGGGCATGGCGCGTAGCAAGTCGGGCAGGCGATTTGCTGCAATTGGTTTGACGGTGGTCATGAACAAACTCCAAAAGTAATGCCGCTATCGATCAAAAAGCGGCGGTACGCGACCGACATGCGGTCAGCCGCGCAATGCAGTTCAGCCCCCGCTGCCAGCGGCAAACACTTTGGGCGCTGCGCTTCAAGGATGGGTTGGTCTTGCCCAAAAATGGTGTTTTGAAAATCAACCAGCTTGGCGTCAGGTGACTCAAAATCGTTCATCGCCATGCGTATCCACACCACGCTGGACTCTGGCGTCACAGGGCACACAAACAGCGCAATCGACTCTCGCAAATCGGCAATTGCCGCTGTGCCTGCCTCGGGCACTTTGGTCAGCACCGCTGCGTAGGGGCTAACGACTTCATAGGTGTAGTCAACCATCGCATAGCCTGTAGCGTGGACTGACGAGCGTGGCTGAACCGCTTTGCAGCCGGTGGCCAACACGCCAGTCGGCGTTGTCACCACATCGTAGTGCGGCACGGCCATGGCGTCCCGTGTACCCAGCCAGCCGTCATGCACAAAAGCAAAGTGCGACAGGTCCAAAAAGTTTTCGACGATGCGCGGAGCACTGGCGTTCACTGCGTATGGCCCGCAATTGACTTTGCGCAGCCTCTTATCAACTTCGGCTGCAAATTGGGGCAACGGCTGATCGTTGGGCGCTAATTGAACCCACAGCAGGCCATACGCTTGTTGGGTTGAATAGGTACAGACACGCTGACTGGTGGGCGGCACAAAATCAGGTAACGCCGGGACGACTTTGCATTGACCCACCGCATCAAACTGCCAGCCGTGATAAGCGCATTCCAGGCGGCCATCCACCACATGGCCTAGCGACAGCTTGGTGCCCCGGTGTGGGCAGCGGTCTGCCCAGGCTTGAAACTGCCCAGTCGGCGATTGCCACACCACCACGTCAACGCCCAATACAACGACTGCATGCGGGCCGCCAGCCAGGTCAGTGAGCTTGCCTACCGGATGCCAGAGATGTTTTTCCCGCACGTCGCGCCCGTCCTGTTAGATAAAAAAAGGGACTGCGCGCTGAATGCCCGCAATCCCTGACCCAGAAAAAGTGCACTTGCGTGCAACCATCAAAAATGGGGTTTACTTGCCTGAAGGGATCTTGCCCTCAACGCCCTTGACGTAAAAGTCAACCTTGCCCATCCACTCATCATCGGCTTTCACGTCTTTGGCCAAGCGCTCTTTGCCAGCGTTGTCGATGATGGGGCCGGTGAACACTTCGAACGTGCCGCCCTTGATGCCAGCTTTTAGCTCGTCAACTTTGGCTTTGGTCTCTGCTGGCACCACATCAGCAATTTTGATCAAATCGTTTTGGCCCTCAGGCACGCCCCAACGCGTCACAATGCCGCCCTTCCAGGACTTGTCCATGACTTCTTTGACAGACTTTTTGTAGTAATTGCTCCAGTCCGCGACGGCCGAGCCCAAATGCGCTTTGGCCGAGAAGGCGCTCATGTCTGAGTCCCAACCGAAGGCGTACTTACCGGCTTTTTCAGCGGTTTGCAGTACTGCGGTCGAATCCGTGTTTTGCAGCAACACATCAGCGCCGCCATTGATCAGCGTTTGCGCGGCCTCTGACTCTTTGGGTGGATCAAACCAGCTGTTGACCCACACCACGCGGGTTTTGATTTTCGGGTTAACTGACTGTGCGCCCAGCGTGAAGGCATTGATGTTGCGCAGCACTTCAGGAATCGGGAACGAGCCCACAAAGCCCAACGTGCCAGTCTTGCTCATCTTGCCTGCAATCACGCCGGCCAAATAAGTGTCTTGGTAAAAGCGGGCGTCATAAACGCGCATGTTGTCGGCCGTTTTGTAGCCGGTGGCGTGCTCAAACTTCACATCAGGGAAGTCTTTGGCAACTTTGAGCATCGGCTCCATGTAGCCAAAGCTGGTCGCAAAAATCACCTTGTTGCCTTGCGTTGCCAGGTCGCGAATCACGCGCTCTGCATCGGCACCTTCCGGCACTTTTTCAACGAAGCTGGTTTTGACCTTGTCGCCAAACTCGGCCTCCACCGCTTTGCGGCCCAGGTCATGCGCAAAAGTCCAGCCTGCATCGCCGACCGGGCCCACGTAGACCCAAGCAGCTTTTAATGGCTCAGGCGCGGGCGCTGCCGCAGCTGGGGCTGGCGCGGGCGCGGTGGCCACTGGCTTAGCCGGCTCTTGCTTGCCGCAGCCCACCAGGGCCGCAGCAGCCAGCGCCCCCAATGTGGCCGCTTTAAGCCAAGAACGCTTGTTCAAACTAGTCATCTTCACTCCTTCAGGTTTAAATAAACAACGAAAAACTCAGGCCCACTACTAAATCTAATCTTCCCGCCGCATCAACTGCCAGGATGAAACGGCTTGCCCAGCGAAGACGGTATGTTAAGGCGAATCCAGCCTGGGTTGCTGGAAATTAACACCAACACCGCAATCGTCGCCAGGTAGGGCAGCATGCTCATGATTTGTGACGGCACATCCACGCCCGCGCCCTGCATGGCCAACTGCAGCATCGTGACGCCGCCAAACAAATAAGCACCCAACAATACGCGCGCCGGACGCCAGGTGGCAAACACCGTTAGCGCCAGCGCTATCCAGCCGCGCCCGGCCACCATGCCTTCAACCCACATGGGCGCATACACCACCGACAAGTACGCGCCTGCCACGCCGCACAGCGCACCACCCGCCATCACGCAGGCCAGGCGCAGCAGGCGCACCGGGTAGCCGAGCGCGTGGGCGGATTCGGGGTTTTCGCCGACGCTGCGCAGCACCAGGCCCGTGTGCGTTCGGCCAAAAAACAAGGCAACGCCCAGCGCCATCACGACCGTGGCGTAAACCATCGGATGCTGCTGAAAAATGGCTGGCCCTACAAACGGTATGTTGCCCAGCAGCGGCAGATGATGTGAGCCCTGAGTTGCGAGCGTTTTACCCACATACGTCACGCCCACAAAGGCTGAAAATCCGCCGCCAAACAAACTGACGGCCAATCCGGTGGCGTATTGGTTGGTGTTAAGCCATATCGCCAGCACACCGAACAGCCCGGCAGACAGCGCACCCGCAGCAGCTCCGGCGGCAAAAGCCAGCAATTCGCTGCCCGTATGAAAAGCCGTGGCAAAACCCACCACCGCAGCGATTAACATCATGCCTTCTGCGCCCAGGTTGACCACGCCAACTTTTTCATTGATAAGCAAACCCAGCCCCGCCAAAGCCAGCGGTGTGCCGGCCGATAAAGACGCGGCAATTAACAGCGCAAATTCGTTCATACAACTCCTTTCAGCCGGACGCGGTAAGTGATGAGCGTGTCGCAAGCTAGCAGCGAGAACAGCAAAATGCCTTGAAAAATCCCAGTCAGTGCTGACGGCAAACCAATGCGCGACTGCGCCAGCTCACCACCAATCAAAAACGTACTTAACAGCACGCTGGCCACCACGCAGCCTATGGGGTGCAAGCGGCCCACATAGGCCACGATGATGGCGGTAAAGCCGTAGCCGGTTGACACATACGGCGTGAGCTGACCCATTGGCCCAGTCACCTCAAACGCGCCAGCCACACCCGCAAAGGCACCAGACGTGAGCAAGCAAGTCCACAGCGCGCTGCGCGATGAAAAGCCGCCGTAGCGAGCCGCAGCAGCAGCCAGCCCGCCTACTTGCAGCTGGTAGCCTTTAAAAGTACGCGCCATGAAAAGCCACATCAGCACCACCGCGCCCAAAGCCAGCACCGTGCCCCAGTGCAAACGAAAGCCGGACGCCATGCGCGGAATCGCCATGTCAAAGTTCACGGTCTGCGGAAAGTTAAAGCCCTGCGGGTCCTTCCACGGACCAAACACCAGGTAGCTCAGCAGCAGGTTGGCCACGTACACCAGCATCAGGCTGACCAAAATTTCACTGGCATTGAACCGGTCTTTGAGCAGCGCCGTGATGGCTGCCCAGGCTGCCCCACCCAAGGCCCCCGCCAGTACCGCCAACGGGAAAAACGCCCAATTGTTGATGCCAATTTTATTCATCGTCAGCCACATGGCCAAGCCGCCCGCCGCTACGCCGCCCATCAAAAATTGCCCTTCTGCACCAATGTTCCAGATGTTGCTGCGGTAGCACAGCGCCAGGCCCAGCGCGCACAGGGTGAGTGCGGTGGACTTCAACGCCAGCTCACTGAGTTGGCGCGCGCCACTCCACGGTTCAAGTAAAAATATCTGCAAACCGCGCACTGGGTCTTTGCCCAGCGCTATGAAAAGCAAAGCAGACAGGCTGAGGGTGATCAGCAGCGCCACCAGCGGCGATCCGTAGCTCCATGCGCGCGAGGCACTCGGTCGTGCCTCAAGCCGCAGCATCATGAGCCTCCTCGGCGTTCTCAACAACACCGACCCACAAGCCGCTCATCCACTGACCGACGCGCTCGACTGTCGCGTCAGTCCTGTCAATGGACGGCGACAACGCGCCTTTGGCAATCACATGCAGCCGGTCGCAAATTTCAAACAACTCGTCCAGCTCTTCACTGACCACCAGCACCGCACAGCCACTGTCTTTAAGGGCCACCAGCGCGCTGCGAATCTGCGCGGCTGCGCCCACGTCAACGCCCCAGGTCGGTTGCGACACGATAAGCAGCTTGGGCGCGGCATCGATCTCGCGGCCCATGATGAATTTTTGCAAATTACCGCCCGACAGCGACTTGGCCAGCGCCGCCGGACCGTTGGCTTTGACACGAAAGCGCTCGATGATGTTGCCTGCCTGCGCGGCCAAAGCTTTGGTGTTGATCCACCCGCCAACAAACGGCGCATAAGGCACGGGCCTGACCGACTCGCTGCGGGTAAGCAGCATGTTCAGCGCCAGGCTGTGGCCGGGTACGGCGCCCCGGCCCAGCCGCTCTTCGGGCACAAAGTGCAGGCCCAACGCCCGCCGCGCCGCCGGGCCAGTTTGGGCTACGTCTATGCCCAGCAGCTCAACGCTGCTGGCGGGGGCGCGTGTGTCTTCACCAGACAGCGCCAGCATCAGCTCTTTTTGCCCGTTACCGGACACGCCCGCAATACCCACCACTTCGCCAGCGGCTACGCCTAAGCTGATGGCGTCCAGATCCACACCAAACTGGTCAGCCCTTGCCAAGCTGAGGCGATTCACACGCAGCACCAAGCTGCCGACGGGGCGCGCGTGGCGTGCCACGGGCGGCGGCTCACTGCCAATCATCAAGCGGCTAAGCGACGCGTTTGATTCTTCACGCGGGTCACACACACCCGTGACTTTGCCGCCGCGCAGCACGGTGCATGCCGAACACAGTTCGCGAATTTCATGCAGCTTGTGGCTGATGTACAAAATACTGCAACCAGCTGCGCTCAACTGTTTAAGCACCACAAACAGTTTTTCAACCGCCTGCGGGGTCAGCACCGACGTGGGCTCATCCAGGATCAGCAGCTTGGGCGCAGTCAGCAGTGCGCGAATGATTTCGACCCGCTGCATCTCACCCACGCTTAGCGTGTGTACGGGCCTGCTCGGGTCAATGTCCAGCCCATACGCCTGTGCTTTGTCAAGAATCCGGCTGGCTACCTCAGCCAGGCCGCGCCTACCGCCCAATTTAGCCAAACCCAGCCAAACGTTTTCAGCCACGCTCAACGTGTCAAACAAACTGAAATGCTGAAACACCATGCTGATGCCAAGCGAGCGCGCCTCTTGCGGGTTGCGCGGCAAGGCGCTTTGGCCGTCGATCGCCATGCTACCCGCATCAGGCTTGACCGCACCGTAAATGATCTTCATCAAGGTGGACTTGCCGGCCCCGTTTTCACCCAGCACGGCATGGATTTCGCCCGGCTGAACGCACAGCGACACATCGCTGTTGGCCACCACGCCTGGGTAGGCCTTGGTGATGCCGCGAAGCGCCAGGCGTGGATGAAGGGGAGTAAGGGCAGTTGCCATCAATATTTTTAGTTATTTTACGTATGTAAGGGTTAATTTAAGGCTCAAGCCCAATCAATATGTGCGCTAGCAGCTACGATTTTCGTAGCGTCGTAGCGACGGACTTGATACGCTCACGCAGCCACTTGGAGGCGCTCGACGCATGCGTGCGCTCATGCCACAGCTGGTAGTACATCATGCGCGGAAACTCTATTGGGCTGGGCAAAATCCTCAAGGGCAGCAGCTTGGCAAAGCGCTCGCAATACTGCCGACCGGTGGTCATGACCAGCAGGCTGGATGCCACCATGGACGGCATCAACCCAAAATGCGGGCAGCGCACCGTGATGTTGCGTTGCATACCCAGCAAGGCCAGGTGTTCATCAATCACGCCCTTGGCGCCGGGGTGGGTCGCGGTGGGGGCAATGTGCTCGGCCTCCAGCCAGCGATCAAGGTTAGCCGCGTCCCATTTGCGGCGCACTGCCGGGTGGTCTTTGGCGACCATGCACACCACCTCGTCGCCAAAGAGGCGCCCCATGTGCAAATCATCCGGCGGGGCAGACCAGTTGCCAATCACGATGTCGACCCGGCCCTGTGCCAAGTGGGCGCGGTAGTCAGACTCTGCCGACAGCGACTGAATATCGATTTGACACAGCGGCGCTTGGGTTTTGATTTGCGCCACCAGTTGCGGCAAAAACAGCGGATCCAAATAGTCGCTGGCGGCTATTTTAAAAGTGACGTTGGCGGTAGCTGGCTCAAAACTCTTGACGTCGCTAAACAACATGCCTGCTGCGCGCAAAATGTTGCCTGAAGGCTCCAGCATGCGCAGCCCCGCATCGGTAGGCACCATGCCGCTGCCCGAACGCACCAAGATTGGGTCGCCCGCCAGCACACGCAAACGCTTGAGCGATGCGCTGACAGCGGGTTGGTACATGCCCAGGCGCATGGCGGCGCGCGACACACTTCGTTCGGTTAGCACAGTATTGAGGATCCTGATGAGATGGAAGTCAATCTTGTCGAAAAGCGCCTGATCTTTCATAAGCCCTTGGTAATAGCCGCAATATGGTTTTTAGTATGCAATCAGCGCGCCCACTGCAATACCCTAAACGCATGTCTTTTATGTTCCCTATGTCCTCTATGTCCTCTGTGTCCTATATGCCTTCTATGCCTTCTATGTCTTCACCGCAAATGTCTAGCGGCAGTGTCAACCCCATCCGCCTTTTAAAGGGTGGCGAATTAGTCTGGCTAAACAATGTACCACCCAGCCGCACACTGCTGGAGGTGCTACGTGAAGACCTGTGCAGCACGGCGACCAAGGAAGGCTGCGGTGAAGGCGACTGCGGTGCGTGCGTGGTGGTGTTGGGCGAGGCGGTTGCGGGCAAGGTGGAATTTAAAGCCGTCAACAGCTGCATTCGGCTGGCGCATTCAGTTGACGGCATGGCAGTTTGGACGGCTGAAGATATTGGTGGGGACAGCCAGCTTCATCCTGCGCAAGAGGCGTTGGTGCAATGCCACGGCTCGCAATGCGGTTTTTGCACGCCAGGCTTTGTCATGAGCCTGTTTGCCATGTACCAAAACCACACCGCCAAAGGTAAACCCATCACGCGCGAGCTGGCCCAAGCCGAGCTGTCAGGCAACCTGTGCCGCTGCACTGGCTACCGACCGATTTTGGACGCGGCGCAAATGCTTGATACCCTGCCGTCAGCACTTTTAGATGAGTCAGGTCTGCTACAAAAACTAGAGCTGCTAGCGCAAGCAAATCAAAGCTCAGAGGCTAATTTGCACGATAAAGCAGCATATCAATTGCCCACGTCGCTGACTAGCCTGCTTAAAACTCGCGCGCAAAACCCCAGCGCGCAAATCGTCGCCGGCACCACCGATGTCGGCCTGTGGGTAACCAAACAGCACCGTCAGTTTGACCAGATCATTGATGTCACCAAAGTCGCTGAACTGCTGCGTATTGAAGATTACCCACACCACATCGCCATAGGCGCAGCAGTGACGCTAAACGATGCATTTGCAGCGCTTAGCAAAGCCAGGCCGCAGTTAAAAGACTTTGCTGCCCGGTTTGCTGGTCTGCCAGTGCGCAATTCGGGCACATTGGGCGGCAACATAGCAGGCGGCTCGCCGATTGGCGACTCAATGCCGCTGCTAATTGCGCTGGGGGCGAACGTGGTGCTGATGAGCCGCCGCGGCTCCCGCGAATTCGCGCTGCACGACTTTTACACCGGCTATAAAACAAACAGGCTCGCCGCCGACGAGGTGCTGGCCTGGATCAAAGTACCCAAGCCCACGCAGGACGAATTCCTGCGCATCTACAAGATCTCCAAGCGGTTTGACGACGACATCTCGGCCATCTGCCTGGGGCTAAATTTTCAGATTGAAGACGGCATCATTATCAAAGCCTCTATCGGCGTCGGTGGCGTGGCGGCCACGCCGGTACGCGCTATAAAAACAGAAGCTGCATGCGCACATAAACCCTGGGCTATAGCCACTATTGACCATGCAGCGGCAGTGCTGCGGGCCGAGTTTTCACCAATTTCAGACATGCGCGCATCAAGCACCTACCGCACGCGCGTGCTGGGCAATTTACTACAGCGCTTCTGGCTTGAAAGCCAAGGCTTGCGGCACATCAACCTCGAATCTTTTACCTTGCCAGACAGTCAGGTAGGCGACCAATGACAGCCGCTGGCCAATCCAAGTTTCACGAAAGCGCCCATGCCCAAGTAGCAGGTACGGCCACCTATGTCGACGACATTCTGGAAGCCAAAGGCACGCTGTATGCCGCGCCTATCCTGTCCACCATCGCTCACGGCCGACTGCTGGGCGTGGACTGTGCAGCGGCTCTGGCCATGCCGGGCGTGGTTGATGTAATTTTGCCAAGCGACATTCCGGGTGGGCAACTGCTGGCCACCTTCATGCATGATGAGCCCGTGTTTGCCAGGCAGCTGGTCGAGCATGTCGGCCAGGTGATCGGCTTAGTTATCGCGCGGTCGGTGATGCAGGCGCGCCGTGCCGCACGCAAGGTGGTGTGCCGTATTGACGCGCTGCCCGCCGTGCTGAATGTGCACGATGCGCTCGAAACCAAAAGCTTTGTGCTGCCGCCAGTCGTGGTCAAACGCGGTGACGCCCAGGCCGCGCTGCAAAAGGCGCAGCATACGCTACGCGGCCAGCTTGAAGTGGGCGGGCAAGAACATTTTTACCTTGAAGGCCAGGTCGCTTATGTGCTGCCGCAAGAACAACACCAGTGGCTCATTTATTCCAGCACCCAGCACCCCGGCGAGGTGCAGCATTGGGTGGCGCATGCGCTAGGCATTGACAACCACAAGGTCGTTGTTGAATGCCGCCGCATGGGCGGTGGCTTCGGCGGCAAAGAAACCCAAGCTGGGCACCTGGCGGTGTGGGCGGCAATTGCAGCGAACAAGCTCAAACGCCCCATCAAGTTGCGGCTAGACCGCGACGATGACTTCTTGATCACCGGCAAACGCCACCCATTTGCGTATGACTACAGCGTGGGTTTTGACAACACGGGCCGCATCACCGGCCTCAAAATGACGATGCTGGTCAACTGCGGCTTCAGCGCTGACCTGTCAGGCCCGGTGGCTGACCGGGCGCTTTTTCACCTCGACAACGCTTATTTTTTAGAAGACGTCGCCATCACGTCTTATCGCCTGAAAACTCATACCCAGAGCAACACCGCTTTTCGCGGCTTTGGCGGGCCGCAGGGCATGATCGTGATTGAAAACATCATGGGCGACATTGCGCGCGAGCTAGGGCTGGACGCACTGGACGTGCGCAAGCGCAACTTGTACGGCATGGGCGAGCGTGACGTGACGCACTACCAAATGAAGGTTGAAGACAACATCTTGGCGCCCTTGCTATCAAAATTAGAGCTGACTGCGCAATATAGACAAAGGCAAGCGACTATTTCTGCCTGGAACAAGGCCAGTGTCATCATCAAGCGCGGCATCGCCATCACACCCGTCAAGTTTGGCATCTCGTTTACCGCTACCTTGTTTAACCAAGCGGGCGCGCTGGTGCACGTGTACCTGGACGGCAGCGTACAAGTCAACCATGGCGGCACTGAAATGGGGCAAGGGCTGAACACCAAGGTGAGCCAAATCGTGGCCGATGAGTTGGGTGTGGCGTTTGACAACGTGCTGGCCACGGCGAGCGACACCAGTAAAGTGCCCAACGCGTCAGCCACAGCAGCATCAGCAGGCACCGACTTAAACGCACGCGCGGCGCAGTATGCCGCCCGGCATGTGCGTGACAACCTGGCGCAATTTGTGAGCGGCCTAGACAGCTGCGGCGCGGGCGCGGTGCGCTTTGAAGGCGGCCGCATCGTCACGCCCAACAACACGCGCTTGTTCGTTGATGTCGTCAAATTGGCCTACGCCAACCGCATTCAGTTGTGGTCAGACGGCTTTTACCGCACGCCAAAAATCCACTACGACAAAACGACGCTCACCGGCCGGCCGTTTTATTACTTTGCCTACGGCGCTGCGTGCACGGAGGTGGCGATTGACACCCTCACCGGCGAGTCACGTGTGCTCAAAGTTGACATCCTGCAC
>JAYWFR010000185.1:0-4029 GCA_043778695.1 Polaromonas sp.
TGATATCGTTCGGCGCGGCGGTTGTCTGGTGGCAATTGCGCGACCTGGCACGGGAGAAGGCCCGCACCGCTGAGCGTGAGGCCAAACTTGGCAATGACAACACTTGACGCAGCCAGAATTACTATAAATTTAGGAGCTACAGGCGCCCTGATTTTGTGGGCTACAGCCTCATTCGTGACCATAATGACTCTGCTCAACACGCGAAGGAGCACTTCACCATGCTAAGCCGGATGCTTTACATCAGCACCGCCGTTGGCCCCATCACCACCGCAGTGACTGGCACTATCTTGCGCAGCGCGCAGCTGCACAACCCTGCCAATGGCATCACCGGCGTGCTGTGCCAAGGCCAGGGCGTGTACCTGCAGGTGCTTGAGGGCGAGCGCAGCCGGGTGGACGCCTTGTACGCACGCATCCTGCAAGACAAACGCCATCAAAACATCGTGCTGCGCCAGCAAGAAGACATTCCACGCCGCCGTTACGGCAACTGGGCCATGGCGCACATTGACTTGGCTCATCTGGCGCAGGCAGATACTGACCGACCTTTGTTTGACCCCTACACCGCTGCAGGCGACGATCTGTTGGTGAAGATGGATGAACTGATTGCCTCCGGCAAGGTGATGAACGCACCTGTGATCTGACGCGTCTCATGCAAATTCGAACAAGGCTCAGCAGACTTTTACTATAAATTCAGGAGCGCTAAGCGCACGAATTCATTGGGCTTCGACCATTTTTAGGTCAACAGCTACATTTTTTAGCTTCAAAAGGCTTCAACCAGTACAGGTTGGCCCAAAAACTGCCAACAGATCGCTTGTCAAGAATATTTTGCTGCTATTTCAAGCCTTAGCCCAATAAGTGCTGGTACAGATAACTTTTTGACAGCATTAATTGAGCCTGACTGCGCGCACGAACTTGCGCGGAGCGACAGGTGAAGCTTTAACGCCGCTACTGGCGATGGTTTGCTCGACGAGCTTTTCCACCTCAAGGGCTGCCTGCAACAACGCTCGTTCGGACAGCGGGGTATGCAGTTTCGATAGCAAGGGCCCGAAAAACGCGATACCCGTGTTGGCCCACACCACGTTGAGGCGGCCATAGGATGCCAGAGTTTGCGCCACGGCGGCTTGGCAGGCGGCGTAGTCGGTCACGTCGACGCAAAATGACGGTGCATTTAGCTCTGATGCGGCGTTTTTGAGTTGTGCGGCATCGCAATCGATCAGCACCGGCATAGCGCCCTTGGCTTTAAACGCCTTGGCGGTGGCCGCACCGGCACCTAGTGCGCCGCCCGTGACCAGGATGACCAAGCCACTCATGTTGGTCAATCAGATCCCCTTGACATTCATCAAATACACAATCGGTAGCGGCACGGCGGTCGCAATCGCGCCGCTGATTTGCCAGATACGTGGCAGCTCAAGGTACACCGGTGTGACCGATTGAAAGCGTTTGAGTAGCGCCCGCTGGCGCAACTGCGACTGCGACTGCGACTGCGACTGCAACTGCAACTGCACCAGCACCAGCACCAGCACCAGCACCAGCACCAGCACCAGCACCAGCACCAGCGCCCAGAAAAGGCCCGACAAGCCGAACGGCATGTATGACCAGGTGATTCACGCCTGCGATGAGCGTGTGCGCCGCTGTAGCGGTGCGACATACGCGAGCTGCTGTACACCACCCGCAGCGCGCCGGTGACGCTGAACAGTCCGTCGGTGATCGATACCAGGCGGTTGCTGAACGCGATGACTTCAAAGCTACGCGAGCGCTCGACCAGAAGAGCCCAGGTGCCGCTGACCTAAACGCTGCCTAAAAACAGGCACGCGGACAGCACATGCAGAACTTTGACGGTGTCGTTGGCAACCCTGGTGTGCTTTTGGTTATAGATTCTTAAGCCCGGCGCGGCATGCGCCAGGGCAACATCATTTGTACGGCGCGGCTTTTGAGGCGCTGGGGTTCTAAAGTCTCGTGCATGGCCGTGACTTGCTCACCCAGCAGCTGGGTTTGCAGCAAGCTGCGCGCGTAGAACGGCGTGTCTTCCAGCGTATCCAGTAGCTGAGTTGAACTTCCTGCGTCTGCGCGAATGCCCCGGTCAATGCGCCACAGCGTGCTGGCCAAGGCTTCGCGTTGGGGCGCGGGCACAAACGACTCCCAACTGCCGTCGGGCTTGAAGCGCTCAGCCAGCAGCGTTTGTGCACCGCTGGTTTGCGTGACGTCATAGATCACCGCCGTGCTGCCGTCGGCCATGCGGGCGCGCGACCAGTCCCACGTTTTGAACGGCGCGGTCAGGGGCTCGTCACCCTCGTTGCTGTCGAGGTAGGCATTGCCTTGCCAGCGCAGGGCGGGTTTGGCCAAGTCCACTTCAACCCGCGCGCAAGGCGCGATTGGGCCCCAACGGTGTTTGGCTTGGTCGTCGAGTGCGTTTGAGTAATTGCACAACGCTTCAGGGTAGACCCGCACCGTGCCGCGCACGCGCTGGGGGATGGGCACGCTGATTTCGTCAAGGTCAATCTGCAAATGGTCACCCCGCCACTGAAGCTGGCTGGGGCCAATGCGCAAGTGCTCGGCATCGCGCTCCACACTGCTGCTGCCGCGCTCTGTCATGGTCCAACGGCGGCTGCCCGGGCCATACAACGCCACGTTGATGGCGCAGTGGTTGTTAGCCTGTACAACAGCGCCTTGGGCTTTAAAAGCGCTGGCGTAGTAAGGCGAAAAAACACTGCCAACAAAGGCAATGACGCTCAGGGCGTGCTGGCCATCGTCGCTGATGGCGTCGACATACCACCAGAGATACGCACCCGGCCCAACGGCTTGGCTGAAGTCAGGTGTGCCAGCACTGTCGCGGCCGCCAGTTGGCCCGACAGCGCCGCCATCGGCACGCCCGGCCCCGGGTGCACATTGCCCCCTGCCAGGTACAGCCCCGGGAGTTTGCTGGCCGAGCTCGGCCTTTGAAAGGGCGTCATCCACCCGTTGAGGCTGGTAAAGGCCTGACCGTACAGAGCTCCGCCCGTCCCCGGAAACAGCTGGTTGAAGTCCGCCGGTGTGGTGCGTATGCTGTGCGCTGCGCTTGAAGTCAAATCCAGGTCCAGGCCGCATTGGCCCAGCAGTTTGAGGCTTTGCTCCTGACATGATTCAATCTCCGATTGCGTTAAATTTTGACCTGCACGCTGGTCTCCTACCGCTGGCGCGTTGACCAGACACAGCAGGCGTTCGTTTTGATCGGTGTGTGTTGCAGCATCGCTGCGGTCTTGCGCGCAAACGTACACCGTACCTCTGGTGGGTAACTTGTGTTGTTTGAAGATTTCATCGAACTCAAGTTTGTAGTCATCGTCAAAAAACACGTTGTGCCTGACGAGTGGAAAGCCTGATGTTTTGGTGTTGACGGACCAAGTAACCGCTGACAGCGAGCGCTTGGCCAGTGGCGTGTTTTTTGCAGCTTGCCGCGCGCCGTCACCTAACAATCCTTGCGCCAACGCACTGGTATCGCCATTAAAAATCACTGCATCGGCGTGCAGTTGCTCGCCGCCTGCAAGCTCAACGCCACAGGCACGACCGTCACGTACCAAGATGCGCTGGCAGGGCGTTGAATAGCGCAGCGTTGCGCCTTGTCGTTCGGCTTGGCTCGCTACCGCTTTGGCCAGCGCATGCATGCCGCCATCAACTGACCACACGCCGTCAAGCTCGACATGCGCGACCAACATCAGCGTGGCGGGCGCAGCCCAAGGCGATGCACCGCAATAAGTGGCGTACCGGCCGAAGAGCTGGCGCAAACGCGGGTCATGAAAGTAATGGCCCAACGACTGCCACAACGACGCAAAAGGGCCGAGGCTGGCCAGTGCCGCCAGTCCGCTGGGGCCCAGGTCGGACCCCATGCTGACCAAGCCGGGGCGTGACGAGCGGATGTAGGGGCCTTCTAGATGCTGGTAAATCTCTTTGGCTTTTTTGCAAAAGGCTTTGAAGCGCTTGGCTTCTTCAGGCGAGCTAAATTGTGCAATCGCATCGGCTGAGCGCTCAACGTCGGTGAATAAATCTAATCGCTGCTCG
>JAYWFR010000186.1:0-22837 GCA_043778695.1 Polaromonas sp.
AAATGCTGATTTCTTTGAAGCAGCCTTGCTGGACACAGGCAACCTGATTGTCCCCGCGCTGTGCTTGTATGAGGTGGGTAAACGCATGCTGATCACCCAAGGTGAGGCGGCAGCGCTTGAAGTGTTAGAAATGATGCAAAAAAGCCGTGTGGTGCAACTCGCGCCCGACGATTACTTTGCCGCTGCCAAAACCTCAGTCGCCCACAAACTGGCGATGGCCGATGCGCTTATCTGGCAAACGGCGCAGTCTTTCGGGGCGACGCTGTACACGCAGGATAGCGGTTTAAAGGCAATGAGCGGTGTTCAGTATCTGTCGAAATCAGGATAAAAATGCTCCTAATTTAGGAGCTGCTTGCCGACGTATTTAATGGTTTTTAGCACTAAACGACACCCTAAAACAGGCCAAAATGCGTTCAACCGAGCATCAAATCGTTCAATAACTCAAACAAGGTGACATCTAGGCTGTCCAGACGGATTTCAAGCAAACGGAGTCCACCATGAATGCCGTTTTTAAAACCCAAGTCCTACCCGCGGCCACATTGCGAGCACCCAACCCGCCTGACTTGCAACTCCAAGACGCTAAAAACCGCTTCTGCAAGGTCGTACGTGCGGCCAAAGATGGCGTGCCGCAATGGCTCACGGTCCATGGCAAGCGAGCGGCTGTGGTGCTGTCTGCTGAGGCTTTTGAAGAGTTGCAGCGCGAACACGACACGCTGGGGTCTAAAACCGAGCCTGGCCTTTGTGTCAATCTCAGCAATTGCTGAACTGGAGATGGGCGTTGCAAAGCTGCATGTTCAAAACAGCGTGTTGACCCCGAATAACGAAAAATGGACAGTCGATATCAAGCGCCAATTTGCCAAAAAAATTTTGGGCTCTGACGATGAAGTCTGGCGTGTTTGGGCTGAGTTGATGGGGACTGGGCTGGCGCAAGGCCAACCCCGCACAGCTATCGATACCCTGCTGGTTGCCACAGCCCGACCCCATCACCTCACCATCGTCACCCGCAGCGTGCGCGACTTTGCACCGTACCCGTTGATTCATGACCCGTGGGCTGAGGCGGCGTGATCGCGCGCGTTGTGCGGGCTAAGTCGAGCTTTTAATTCAAAAGCAAATCGCCCGCTGAGTAGGCGGGCGATTAGCATGCCTAAAGATTCGGCTGCCGTTTATTTGGTCAAAACAAAGCGCCGGGTTGCTAGAGCAGTTGGATAGCCCTGCGCGTCCTTCGGCGACTGACTGTCTGAAAGCGCCAGTTGTTTATTTATTAACACTAGAAAGCTCTTCTCGTCGCTTGCAGCCACAAAGCCGTCGGAATTGGTGGTGTTGTTAGAGAACTTCGGGTCAACGATATAAATTTTTGTACTCGCATTCACACTGCTAACGGGTATCCCCGTGGTGCTGTCAAAGGATGTCACATATCGCGCTACGCCTTGTATCTGCACAATCCCAGCTGAATGACTAAATACAAATTTATCGACAAGCTGTCCCGTTGCCAGTGTCCTGGTTCCATCGATGATGAAAGTGTACGTGGGGTAAATCAAAGTGGGGTATGGCGCGCCAGTGCAGGTGGGGTTGTCCAGAGAATAAAACGAACTCTTCGTCGTTGCCTGTCCTCTGCCTAACGCATCAGTTGCACTGATGCTGATTTCAGCCAGCACATTGTCAGCACATGACTTCCATGTTCCCTCATATTTAGACATAGGCGTGCTAACCAGCACAGGCGACAAGGTGGGGGCGGTAACCACCGGCGTTACCGGGGCAGTCACCATCGGCGTTGCTGCGGCAACTACGGGGGCAACGACTGTGGGAGTTGCTGCGGGAGTCGTCGGCGCGGTGCCAGCAGCGGTTGAGCTGGTTGTTGGTGCAGTCACAGGAGTTGTAACGGAAGCGGTTGGTGTCGCCACAGACTGAATGGTTGGCTCTGCAGGTGCCGGCAGGGTGTTGACCACCACGGCCGGAGTCGCTTGAGCAAGCACCACAGCAGCCGGAACGGGTTCGCCACCCCCGCCGCCGCAGCCCGCTAAATGGATTGCAAGAGAGGCCGCTAATACTAAAACTTTAAACTTCATCGTCTTATCGCCGAAAAATTCTTAGTGCAAGCGAAGACAGGGTTTACCAAAGCGTGCTGTTCACTTGGTTTTTAGTCTCAATTTAAAAAATGCACATCCTGCGTAGATTTTCGCGACGACCGGTGTAGTTGGCGGTATCTCTGACAATTCAAAACTTACTATTAATTCAATAGCTGCTTGCGTACATATTTATTGGGCTATAGCCGTATTCAATAGCTAGAATCACGCTTCGAAGTCATTTCTAAGCTTTTTTCCTCACCATGAACCCTTTCTCAAGCAGCCTGAGCGCTGCTTCATCACTGCTCGCCAGCATGGACGCTTTGCTGCTGGACGTGGTGCTGCGCTCGCTGGCAGTTAGTGGACTGGCTTGCGCTCTTGCATCAGGCGTTGGCCTGCTGCTTGGCGCTTGGCTGGGTGTGTCTAGCTTTAAAGGACGGGGCGCGGTGCTGGCGCTGCTGAACACGGCGTTGGCCTTGCCGTCGGTGGTGGTGGGGCTGGTTGTGTACCTGCTGCTGTCGCGCAGCGGGCCGCTGGGGTTTTTAGGCTGGTTGTTCTCGTTCAAAGCCATGGTGTTGGCGCAAAGTGTGTTGGTGTTGCCGGTGGTGATGGCGCTGGTGCGGCAGACGATTGAAGACGCAGACCGCCAGCATGGCGAGCAGTTTACGTCGCTGGGTGCTGGGCGCTTTGTGCGCAGTTTGATTTTGCTGTGGGACGAACGCTATGCGCTGCTGACAGTGGTGATGGCGGCGTTTGGCAGGGCGATTTCTGAAGTGGGTGCGGTGATGGTGGTAGGCGGCAACATTGACGGCTTTAGCCGGGTGATGACGACATCGATTGCGCTGGAAACCAGCAAGGGTGACTTGCCCATGGCGCTTGCGCTGGGCATGGTGCTGCTTGGTGTGGTGCTGCTGCTCAATGCCTTGCTAGGTGTGGTCAAGCGCTTGGTGGTCAAAGTATGACGACGCTTTTTAACGTGCAGTCGGTTGGTGTGCAGTTTGGCCAGGTTGGTGCGTTGGTCGATTGTAATTTGCACATCAACGCCGGTGAGCGCGTGGCGTTGATTGGCGCCAACGGCAGTGGCAAGAGCACACTACTGCGGGTGCTGCACGGCTTGTTAAAGCCCTCGACTGGCAACATGACCGCTGATGCATCGGCTGCGCAAGCCATGCTGTTTCAACGCCCCTACATGCTGCGGGCCAGTGTGCTGCACAACATTGCGCTGGGCCTGTGGCTGCGTGGCCAGACCTGGACTGCGGCCAAGGCTCAGGCCAGGCAGGCGCTTGAGCGGGTCGGCTTGGCGGCCCTAAGCGCGCGCAGTGCCAAGGCGTTGTCGATTGGCCAGCAGCAGCGTGTGGCGCTGGCTAGAGCCTGGGCGCTCAAGCCGCAGGTGCTGCTGCTAGACGAGCCCACCGCCAGCCTGGACCCAGCCGCCAAACACGAGGTAGAGCAGCTGATGGCTGAGTTTGCTGGCAGCGGCATGACGCTAGTCTTTAGCAGCCACAACCTGGGTCAAGTCAAGCGCCTGGCCAGCCGCGTGGTTTACCTCGAATTTGGCCGGGTGGTGGCTGACTTGCCTACGCACGCCTTTTTTAACGGGCCACTGCCGGTGGCGGCGGCAAAGTTTTTGAAAGGCGAGCTAGGATGATCAAAAAACATCTATTTTCACTGTCATTTAAGGCTATAGCCCTTGTTTTGTTTGGGCATGCTGCTACGCTTTCAATAGCGCAGCCCAGCGCTATCGTCCTGGCGTCTACCACGTCGACCGAGCAGTCTGGGTTGTTCACCGTGCTGCTGCCTGAGTTCAAAAAAGCCACCGGTGTTGACGTGAAGGTGGTCGCCGTTGGCACGGGTCAGGCGATCGACATGGGCCGCCGGGGCGATGCGGACGTGCTGTTTGTGCACGACCAGGTGCTTGAGGAAAAACTGGTTCTAGAGGGCTTTGCCATCAAACGCTTTGCCGTGATGGTCAACGACTTCGTGCTGATTGGCCCCGCAATTGACCCGGCAAAAGTCAAAGGCAAAGACATTGCTGAAGCTCTCAAGAAACTCGCCGCGTCAAATGCCAACGTCGTCTCACGCGGCGACAAAAGCGGCACACACGCCGCTGAGCTGCGCTACTGGAAAGCCGCAGGCATTGACACGCCGCTTGGTAAACCAGCCGTTTCCGGTTTCGCCAACTACAAAGCCTGCGGTTGCGGCATGGGCCCCGCGCTCAACATAGCCGCCAGCAACGGCGCTAACGGTGGAAGTTATGTGCTGGCGGACCGGGGCACCTGGCTGGCCTTTAAAAACCGGGCTGATTTGGCAGTGCTGGTTGAAGGCGACGCGCGTTTGTCCAACCAATACGGCGTGATGGTCGTTAACCCCGCCAAGCACCCACAAACAAAGGTAATTGAGGCGCAAAAGTTTGTCGATTGGGTCACGTCGCCAGCGGGGCAGGGCGTAATCGCGGGCTACAAGATCAATGGTCAGCAGGTGTTTTTTCCTAATACCGACAGATGAGATTTCCCGCGCCTTCCTATAATCTAGCTGTGTATCGCAATTCAATACCCTTAACCTCCCCTTTGTGGAAGCGCGTTGCTGCTTTCCTGAGCTTTGTGGCGGTGTTGCTGGCACTGGTAGCGCCGGCGATTACGCTGGCCGAAGAGGTGCGTACTGGCAAGCTGGGTGGGTTGTGTTTGGCCAACAAGGCCGCTGGTAACAATGGTGACGTCACGCCAGCGGGGCCGCACTGCGACACATGTGGGTCACTGGCATTTGTGCTGCCGCCCTTTGCTCAGCAAGCCTTGCCTAGCCAGCCGAGCCAGCATGTCGCTGGCGCTGACTTACCGTTTGATCTAGCCGCGCGGATCAGCGGCCTGCCGCCCAGTCGCGGCCCACCTGCACTTTGAACTGAAAACTCTCAGGCCTTTGGCTTGGGCAGCTTTTGCATGCCAACTTAAAAGGTGGTGTGCATTCAATTCATTCAACGTACAAATGCCATGAAACCAATTACTCCTCATTTGATAGCTGCTTGCGCTGTATTTATATGGGCTACAGCCTCTTTTGCCCATGTTGTTTTAGAAAATAAGGTTGCTACAGCGGGTAGCACTTACAAAGCCGTGTTTCAAGTCGGCTATGGCTGCGGCAGCTTGCCCACGACGAGCATTGCGGTGCAAATTCCGCCCGGCTTTCAAGCCGCATGCCAAAGCTGGCTGGTCAATTTCTCAGGACGGCAACAAAAGCAGTTAAAACTGGGCTGAAGTGTCTGAAACGGGCACTTCAACAAAAGGCTTAAAGTCGCCAGCCGCTCTGCTTGAAGTCATACTCCCATTGACACCGCCAGTGGCTATGCCTGCCCAACACCAACACTAAAATTTTTATCAACTCTGAAAGCAAAACATGACACTTTTTAAACCAACTCTTCTTTTCGTATTGGCAGCATCTATCAGCGCTCTGGCTTCGGCCCAAACCCCTAGCGCGAACGTCGAGGTGAAAGACGCCTGGGTGCGCAGCACGGTGCCGGGCCAAATGGGTACCGGCGCGTTCATGAAAATTACCGCTAAAGACGGCACGCAGTTGGTGGGCGTGTCGTCGCCGGTTGCAGGCGTGGGCGAAGTCCATGAGATGAAGATGGAAGGCGACGTGATGAAGATGCGCGCGGTGCCTCAACTCGATTTGCCTTCAGGCAAGGCGGTTGAGCTTAAACCCGGCGGCTACCACGTGATGCTGATGGACTTAAAGCAGCCGCTGCTCAAAGACACCAAAGTGCCTTTGACACTGACCTTCAAAGATGCCAAAGGTGTTCAAAGCAAATTGGAACTTAGCCTGCCAGTCAGCAGCACTGCGCCTAAAAACTAGCAGATCAATGGCGCTTTGCGCCCGTGCCTAGCCGTCGGTAAACGGTGGCGCGACTGATACCCAACGTTTGGGCGGCTTTTTGTACATTGCCGCGCGCCTCGTCCACCGCTTTGCGAATCAACGCTGTCTCAATGTCTTTCAAGGGCGGTGCCGGGGCAGCTGGCGAATCTATCCGCGCGTTGCCAGACGTTCCAGTCTGCCCGTTCATCACAGGCATGGCGTGCAGCCGCAGTCCTGTCCATAGCGGTACGTCCAGTGCCGCCTTGTCGCTGTGCTTGCGCGCTGCGTCAAACAGCATGTCATGGGCCATGGCAAACAAGTCGCTGGCGTGCTGAAGCGTGCGGTCAGCCGTTAACTGCGGCAAAAGTTGTGGAATGAGGGTACGCGCCATCTGGTTGGCCGCCGTCACAAAGCCATCGGCGTTCAGGCATACCAGGCCATCGGTTTCGTCGCCCAGCGTGCGGCCTGGCCAGTTCAGGCGAATCAGCAGGTCACGGCTGCCCCTCAACTGGCCAATCGTCAAGGCGTTTTCAATGCTGCGTGCAGACTGGGCCACCAAGTGTTTGAGCTCAGGCCGCTCAACAGCTTCAATGCCGGTCAGGTCGAGCATGCCGATACACGCACCATCAGGCCCAAACAGCGGCGCACCTGCGCAGCTGTAGGCCGCATTGGCATCAAAAAAATGCTCGCCCCGGTGCAGCCACACGGGTTGCAATTCTGTCAGTGCCGCGCCGATGGCCGAGGTGGCTATGGCGCGTTCCGACAAATCGGTGCCAATGCGTGTGATCAAGTCAGCCCTGCGATCACTGCGGTCAATGGCACCGTGCGCGTCAATCACCACGCCCCGTGCATCTGTCAGCACTGCAAAGTAGCGGGTGTTGGCAATCGCGTTACCTAGATTTGCCAGCACCGGGCGGGCGGTACGTACCAGCACCTGATGGGCGTCAGCGAGGTGCCGAATGGCCGAGGGCAGCACGACATCAAAGCTGACTTGCTGGTCAGGCCGTTTACCGCTGGCCAGGCAGCGCTGCCATGAGCGTTCTATCCACCCCTGCGGGCCAGCGCTGGGGCTGCTTTTGCCTTCATGCAAAACCGTCTTGCGGGCCAAAGCGATTTGGTGCAATCGGCTGTCAGGTGCGCTGTGCGTGATGAACGACATATGAGTTTTATTTTGTTGCAGTAATCCGCGACTACTGTTTCTTTTTGAGAATATCCCCAGAGTTGTCACGTCTGGCAAGGGTTTAACCTAGGTCAAGAGCAACACGCCAAACAAATAATGGCGAAGGTTAAATCACTAGTTCATCAAAAACCAACAGGAGAGACATCCATGCAAGTTCAGTTCACCGTCAACGGCAAAGCTGCCCACATTGACATGCCCGACAACACGCTGCTGGTGCAAGTGCTGCGTGAAAAGTTGCTTCTCACCGGTACCCACGTAGGCTGCGACACCGCCCAGTGCGGCGCGTGTACCGTCATTCTCAACGGTCATGCTGTTAAGTCATGCAACATGCTGGCAGCGCAAGCCCAGGGTGCCGACATCACCACCATTGAGGGTCTGGCTGCCAAAGACGGCACCATGCACCCGATGCAAGCGGCCTTCAAAGAATGCCACGGCCTGCAGTGCGGCTTTTGCACCACGGGCATGGTCATGAGCGCGGTCGACATGTGCAAGCACTACCCGAACGCGAACGAAATTCAAATCCGTGAGCATCTGGAAGGCAACATCTGCCGCTGCACGGGTTATCAAAATATCGTTAAAGCGGTGCGCACTGGCGCTGCCGCCATGGCCGCTTAGTTGTTATTTAATTTCGCTGTTTAGTTCATTCATTCAACATCATCAGGAGCATTCTCATGGGCGCACCAGACTTCGTAAATTTGCCAAACATTGGCGTTCCAGTTCGACGCAAGGAAGACTATCGTTTTCTAACGGGCGGTGGTCAGTACACCGACGACATCACCCTGGCCAGCCAAAGCCACGCCGTATTTGTGCGCTCACCACACGCGCATGCCAACATCAAAAGCATCAATTTGAC
This sequence comes from Polaromonas sp., assembly GCA_043778695.1. Classification (GTDB taxonomy): domain Bacteria; phylum Pseudomonadota; class Gammaproteobacteria; order Burkholderiales; family Burkholderiaceae_C; genus Polaromonas. The sequence continues at coordinate 7,940 of JAYWFR010000186.1, forward strand.
GGCGGCTAAAGCTGCACCGGGTGTACTCGATATTTTTGTCGGTACCGACGTGGCCAACGACAAAATCAACGGCCTGCCTTGCGGCTGGGGTATCACCAGCACGGACGGCAGCCCGATGAAAGAGCCGCCGCACCCTATCTTGGCCCAAGGCAAAGTGCGCTACGTGGGCGACCACGTGGCGATGGTGATTGCAGAAACCATTGAGCAAGCTAAAAACGCCGCTGAGCTGGTCGAGGTCGACTATGACGTGCTCACCGCCGTCGTCAATGTGACCAAAGCAAAAACAGCAACCGCTCTGCATGAAGCAGCACCTGACAACCACTGCTACAAATGGGCGATTGGCGACAAGGCTTTGGTGGACGCTGCATTTACCAATGCCGCGCACATTACAAAAATCGACTTGACCAACAACCGCCTGGTGCCCAACGCGATGGAGCCACGCTCGGCGATTGGCGCCTACAGCCGTGCAAACGACGACTACACGCTGTATGTGTCCAACCAAAACCCGCACGTTGAGCGTTTGTTGCTTACCGCATTCGTGATGGGCCTGCCCGAGCACAAGGTGCGCGTGATTGCGCCTGATGTCGGCGGCGGTTTTGGCTCCAAAATTTATTTGTATGCTGAAGACGTTTGCCTGGTTTGGGCCTCAAAGAAAATCAATCGCAACATCAAGTGGACAGCCGACCGCAGCGAAGCTTTTGTCAGTGACGCACACGGTCGTGACCATTCAAGCCACGCTGAATTAGCAATGGACAAAGACGGCAAGTTTCTAGCCCTGCGCGTGCACACCGATGCCAACATGGGTGCGTATCTGTCGACCTTTGCACCGGCAGTACCAACCATCTTGTACGCCACGTTGTTGGCTGGCCAGTACGCTACGCCGCTGGTGTATTGCGAGGTGGATGCCTGGTTTACCAACACCGCACCAGTCGATGCGTACCGCGGCGCAGGCCGGCCAGAAGCAACCTATTTGCTCGAGCGCATCGTGACCCGTGCAGGCTGGGAGCTGGGCTTGTCACAAGACGAAATTCGCCGCCGCAACTTCATCACCACCTTCCCGTACCAAACGCCAGTGGCGCTGCAGTACGACATTGGCGACTTCCCGGCGTTGCTTAATCGTGCGAACGAATTGGCCGACATTGCTGGCTTGCCAGCACGCCAAGCGGCATCAAAAGCCAAAGGCTTGCTGCGCGGCATCGGCTACTCCAGCTACATCGAAGCCTGCGGCTTGGCGCCCAGCAATATTGCAGGCGCGTTGGGCGCACGCGCCGGCTTGTTTGAATGTGGCGAGGTGCGTGTGCACCCGACCGGCAGCGTAACGGTGTTTACCGGCTCGCATAGCCACGGCCAGGGCCATGAAACCACGTTCGCACAGGTCGTAGCGGCCCGCCTGGGCATTTCGGTGGATTCGGTTGACATCGTGCACGGAGACACCGGGCGCGTACCTTTTGGCATGGGCACGTATGGCTCACGCTCGATGTCAGTGGGCGGCACAGCCATCATGAAGGCGCTCGATAAAATTGAGACAAAAGCCAAGAAGATTGCCGCGCATTTGATGGAGGCCAGCGACGCCGACGTCGAGTTTGCCAACGGTGAATTCACCATCAAGGGCACAGACAAAAAAGTGACCTTTGGCCAGGTTGCGCTGACGGCTTATGTGCCGCATAACTACCCACTCGACAAGCTGGAGCCGGGCTTGAATGAAACCGCGTTTTACGACCCGACCAACTTCACCTTTCCGTCAGGCACTTACATTTGCGAGGTAGAAGTTGACCCGGCGACAGGCACGGTAAAAGTCGAGCGCTTTACCGCGGTTGATGACTTCGGCAACATCATCAACCCGATGATTGTTGAGGGCCAAGTGCACGGCGGCTTGGTGCAAGGTATTGGCCAGGCGCTGCTTGAGAACTGCGTGTACGACGAAGAAACCGGGCAGTTGCTGACTGGCTCGATGATGGACTACACCATGCCGCGCGCTGACGACATGCCCAACTTCACGCTGGACACCCACGGCACGCCGTGCACCCATAACCCGCTGGGCGCCAAGGGCTGCGGCGAGGCAGGCGCGATTGGCTCGCCGCCAGCCGTCATCAACGCGGTGCTGGACGCGCTTAAGCCGCTGGGCGTGACGAACCTTGACATGCCCGCCACACCGGGCCGCGTCTGGGAAGCGATTCAGTCTGCAAAACACTGAAACAACAAAAGGAGACACATCATGTATGCATTCACTTTAGAACGCCCGGCGACGGTGCAAGATGCGGCCAAGCTGGCCGCCAGCGGCTCCAAGCCATTGGCTGGCGGGCAAACCCTGCTGGCGTCCATGAAGCTGCGCTTGTCCAGCCCAGACAAGCTGGCTGACCTGAGCGGCATCAAAGACATGGCCTCCATCAAACGCGATGGCAATGCCATCGTGATTGGTGCGATGGCACGTCATGCCGATGTGGCCGTGAACGCTGATGTGATGGCCGCCATCCCGGCGCTGGCGCATTTGGCGGGCAACATTGGCGACCGCATGGTGCGCGCCATGGGCACCATGGGCGGCTCGGTCGCTAACAACGATCCGTCGGCATGCTACCCCAGCGCTGTGCTGGCGCTGGGTGCCACCATTCACACCACCGCTCGAAAAATTGAGGCGAAAGACTATTTTCAAGGCATGTTTGCCACGGCACTCAGCGATGGCGAGTTGATCACCGCCATCAGCTTTCCTATCCCCAAGCGGGCGGCATACATGAAGTTTAAGCAGCAGGCTTCGCGCTTTGCGATGGTGGGCGTATTTGTGGCGCAGTTTGACGGCGACGTTCGCGTAGCTGTCACAGGCGCATCAAGCGGCGGTGTATTTCGTCATGGCGGTTTGGAAGCCGCTTTAAACAAAAGCTTCACACCCGAAGCTGCAGCCGATGTGAAGATTGACGCGACCGACTTAAACCACGACATTCACGCCACAGCGGCTTATCGCGCCAACATCATTAGCGTGCAAACGCAGCGCGGTGTGGCAATGGCGCTGGGTTAACGGTGTCTCGCTCCCTCACCTCTCGGGGGAGGGCTGGGGTGGCGGCAAGCGCAAAAGCGATGTTGAGATCGTGCGTGCCCCATCCCGCCTTCCCCTGGGAGGGGAAGGAGTAAGGCAAGCTGCGCAACTAGCTTTCAGCATGTTTTAGTGTTATCGCCCAATTAATACGTGCGCAAGCAGCTACTAAATATATAGCAAATGATCTCTTTCCCCACCATTAGTGCCCTTACTGCCGCGCTACAAGATGCCGGCTATTTTGCAGACCGCCGCCTAGCGACTGCCGTTTTTCTCGCCCTCAAGCTACAACGCCCTTTGTTACTCGAAGGTGAGCCCGGCGTTGGCAAAACCGAGTTGGCCAAAGCTCTGGGCATCGCATTGCAACGCCAGCTGATTCGCCTGCAATGCTATGACGGGCTGGAACAGCGCGAGGCGCTTTACGAATGGAACTACGCAGCTCAGCTTTTACACATGCGCGCTGCCGAAGGCAAAGGCGACACGGCAGACGTAGAGCGAGAGGTCTACCAAGACCGCTATTTGATTCGCCGCCCGCTGTTGCAAGCCCTGCAAGCGCCCGCACCGGGTGCAGTGCTTTTGATTGACGAAGTTGACCGCGCTGACGAACCGTTTGAAGCGTTTTTGCTCGAATACCTGGGTGAATACCAGGTCAGCATTCCTGAAATTGGCACGGTCAAAGCTGTTCAAGCACCAGTCACGATTTTGACCAGCAACCGCACCCGCGAGTTAAACGATGCCGTCAAACGCCGCTGCTTGTACCACTGGCTGGACTACCCAGAGCGTGAGCGTGAGCTGGCGATTGTGCGAGCGCGTGTGCCTGAGGCTAGCGACGCGCTGTCGGCGCAAGTTTCTGCCTTTGTTGATAGGTTGCGCCGCGCCCCGTTTGCCAACGCTTTTCAACGTGCACCCGGTATCGCTGAGAGTGTGGAGTGGGCCAAGGCGCTGATTGCGCTGAACACGCTGACGGTAGACCCGGAGGTGGTGATGGACACAGCCGGCATTTTGTTCAAGCAGCGTGAAGACGTAACCGCTATGACACACGAAATGGCACAGCTGCTGCTTGAACCCGATGCTGTGGAAAGCTAATGCTGCTAGGCGACGCCAGAGCAGGCAAACTAGCTGACAACATCACTGGTTTTGGCAGGGCCCTGCGCCGTGCAGGCGTCAAAATCGACAGCCAGCGCATCGCGCTAGCGCATGATGCGGCGAGCCACGTCGGCATCACTGAAAAACAAGATTTAAGCGCTGCATTTGAAGCCGTCATGATCAGCCGAGAACAAGACCGCGGCGTGTTCCGCGAGTTGTTTGACGTGTATTTTCAAGACCCCAAAATCGCCAACAAGCTGTTGGCTCAGCTCATGCCCAGCGCCGAAGGAAAGGCCGAGGCCAGCAAGCGCCGCCCGCGTGTGCGCGAAGCCTTAGCGCCGCAGAAAAAATTCGGGCAACAAGCCAAGCCAACCCAAGAAGACCAGAAAGTCGACTTTGACGCGGCCATGACGGCCAGCGACATTCAGCGTTTGCAACATGCGGACTTTAATGCCCTGTCTGCTACCGAATACCGGTTGGTGGAAAGCTTGGCACGCAACATCAAACTGCCGCTGCCGCAATTTGCGTCGCGCCGGACCAGGCCTGCTGCACTTGGGTCGCGCATGCACTGGCCCGGTGTAATGGGGAATGCTGCGCGCACGGGCGGCGAGCTGCTGCACTTGTCACGGCTTGAACGCCAGAAAAAACACCTGCCGCTGCTGGTGCTGGTTGACGTGTCGGGCTCGATGGAGCGCTATGCCCGCCTGTTACTGGCTTTTTTACACGCCGCCACGCGCCGCCATCCGCAGCGCGATGTGTTTGCATTTGGTATGGGGCTGACAGATTTGACGCCTGCTTTCAAGCTGGCAGACACCGACGACATGCTGGCTTATTCCAGTTTAGCGATTGAAGACTTTGCAGGTGGCACGCAGTTGGGCGTGTCGCTTGCAACGCTGCGCGCCCTGCATGCACGCCGATTGGTCGGCAGGCGTACCATTGTGCTGATGATTACCGATGGGCTGGATACCGGCGAGCCGCTGGCGTTGACGCAAGAACTGGGTTGGCTGCGCCGCCGCAGCCGGCGTGTGCTGTGGTTGAATCCGCTGTTGCGGTTTGATGGCTATGCACCGCTGGCGCAAGGCGCCAAGGTATTGCATCAACACGCACACGGCATGTTGGCTGTCCACAACTTGAGCAAGTTGGAAGAGTTGGCCGCCAGCTTGGCTGCTTTGATGAAAAAGTAATTGAAGAAATAATCGAAGAAATAAAAAAAGGAGACACCATGGACATGCAAGGCAACCGGCAACTCGCCATCACCCAACAACAAGCTTGGGAAGCATTGAACGACCCAGCAGTCCTCAAGGCTTGCATCCCCGGTTGCGACAAGGTAGAGGCCACTGGCGAGAACCAGTACGCGATTGGTATGGCGCTCAAAATTGGTCCTGTGTCGGCTAAGTTCAGCGGCAAGATCACCTTGAGCGAGATCAACCCACCCACCAGTTACAAGATCAATTTTGAAGGGCAGGGCGGGCCTGCGGGATTTGGCAAAGGCGACTCTGCCGTAACCTTGAGCCCGAATGCCGATGGCTGCGAACTGGCTTACACCGTACACGCCTCTGTCGGCGGCAAAATTGCGCAGCTCGGCCAACGGTTGATTGACGGTGCAGCCAAAATGATGGCCGAAGATTTCTTTAAACGTTTCGATGACGAGATGCAACGTCAGCACCCGGATGCATACGCAGCCAAAATGGTGATGGGCGACGTCCACACCGAGCCAGATGCGGCCGGTGGTGGTGCTGCGGCATCCCCTATGAAGTGGGTGATAGGTGCCGCACTCGCCTTGGGGCTGGCTTTCGCGGTTTGGCTGTACTTGAAATAAATCGTATGGAAAATCTTGATGTGATGGTGTTGCGGTCCCTGCGTGATTGGCGTGCCGCCGGTAAGCGCGCGTTGCTTGCCACGGTGGTGCGCACTTGGGGCTCGTCGCCACGCCCAGTTGGCTCCATCATGGCGTTGTGTGACAGCGGCGCGGTGGTGGGCTCGGTGTCGGGCGGCTGTATTGAAGACGATTTGATTTATCAGTTCACGCAGGCGTATTCAGGGGCTGATATTCACAAGGCTATCCCGTCTGGCCCGCCCGGCTTTGTCAAATACGGCATCACCGCTGACGAGGCACACCGCTTCGGTTTGCCGTGCGGCGGCACGCTGGAACTGCTGCTTGAATATGACCCCGACGCATCGTCGTTAAATGAACTTGTCGCTGCATTAGAAGCAGGCAAGTTAATGCAACGCAGCGTGAATCTAGAAAACGGCTCGACCCAATTAAGCCCCAGCGCTGCGCCGGCCGAATTGGCCTTGACTAAAACCGAACTTATCAACACTTTTGGCCCTGAGTACCGCATGCTGGTAATCGGTGCAGGCCAGCTGACAGAATATTTAGCCACCATGGCGCAGTTCAGTGGCTTTGCTGTCACGGTGTGCGACCCGCGCGAAGAATACCGCAGCGCCTGGTCAGTTCCGGGCGTCACAGTTAAGAGCGACATGCCGGACGACGTGGTGATCGCCTTTAAACCAGACCGCCGCAGCTGCGTGATTGCACTGACACATGACCCAAAGTTAGACGACCTGGCCCTGCTAGAAGCGTTAAACACCGACGCGTTTTACGTGGGTGCCATCGGCTCGCGCCGTAACAATGAAGCGCGGCATCAGCGGATGGCTGAGCACTTCGGCGTTAGCCAGGAAGCCCTGGCCAAGCTGCGCGGCCCTATCGGCATTTATATCGGCAGCAAGACCCCACCTGAAATTGCAGTCAGTGTGATGGCCGAAGTGCTGGCAGTTAAAAATAGCGTTGTGCTGCCGCGTGACATGGCAGTAGCGCAGGCGAAAAACGAACGTGCTGTGCCTGAAAATGACGCAGGCGATCTGGTGTGCAGCGTTAATCATCGGCCGTTGACGGTTTGACGGTTTGACGGTTTGACGCGCTCAGCCTGCAGCCCGTAGGTTGGTTCACTAGAAAATTAGCCTAGGTGCGGACAGCTTGGCTGGGCGCCGCGGTGATGAAAAACTAAGGCAAGCCTCTGGCCTCAAAGCGCGGACTCAGGTTGTGGGCAAAAGCAAATGTGTTAGTTGGCAGGCTGCCCGACCTGCCTGTAAAGATCAAGACCGTGGGCAGCTTTCGCCAGCCCGACAAGATCTAAGATGCAGGCAGCGAGCAGCTTTGCTCGTTAAGGAGCATCACATGACAGCAGCACCAGCCACAACAACGCAAACCAATCCAGGCAGAACTCCCCGCCTGGCAACTTTTCCCAGTTTGCAAGGCCAGCGGGTCTTTATCACGGGTGGCGGCACGGGCATAGGTGCTGCCATCACGCAGGCCTTTGCAGAGCAAGGCGCGCAGGTGGCATTCGTAGACATCGCTGCTGATGAAAGCCGAGCATTGGTGCAAAGCATCAGCGCCGCAGGCTTTTGCGAGCCGTTGTACACCCCTTGCGATGTACGTGATGTGGCGGCGCTGCAAGCGGCCATTGCCCAAGCTGCCGCTGCGATAGGCGACTTTTCAGTCTTGGTCAATAACGTGGCACGCGATGACCGTCACGCCCTGGCGTCGGTCACGGCCGACTACTACGACGAGCGCATGGCAGTCAACCAGCGTCCCGCTTTTTTTGCGATTCAGTCGGTGGTGCCCGGCATGCAGCGGCTGGGCAGCGGCTCCATCATTAACTTAGGCTCTACCGGCTGGCAAAGCAAAGGCGTCGGCTACCCCTGCTACGCCATTGCCAAGTCATCGGTCAACGGCCTGACACGTGGGTTGGCCGATGAATTGGGCGCTGACCGCATCCGCATCAACACCGTGTCGCCCGGCTGGGTGATGACAGAACGGCAAATCAAGTTGTGGCTCAATGAGGAAGGCGAGCAGTCCATCAAACGCAACCAGTGCCTGCCCGACAAAATGAAGCCGCAAGACGTTGCCCGCATGGTGCTGTTTTTAGCGTCTGACGATGCGGCCATGTGCACCGCACAGGAGTTTAAGGTTGACGCGGGCTGGAATTGATCCTAGAAAAGCACCCGGCTGCGGATGGTGCCCGTCACCTCAGCCAGCTTGGCCAACGCCACGTCTGAATGTGCGGCATCAATGTCAATCACCACATAGCCGATGTCGCCGTGGGTTTGCAGGTATTGCGAGGCAATGTTGATGTGGTTCGCGCCAAACACGGTGTTGATCTGTTGCAGCACGCCAGGCACGTTGCGGTGAATATGCAGCAGCCGATGCTTGCCAAGGTAGGCGGGCAGGGCAACTTCTGGGAAGTTGACCGACGAGGTGGATGTGCCGTTGTCTGAATATTTGACCAGCTTTTCAGCGACTTCTACCCCAATATTTTCCTGCGCTTCCATGGTGGAGCCACCGACGTGCGGCGTCAAAATCACGTTGTCCAGCCCGCGCAGCGGCGACTCAAAAGCTTCCTTGTTGCTGCTCGGCTCTGTGGGAAATACGTCAATCGCCGCGCCCAATAATTTTTTGGCTTTTAAGGCGTCGGCCAACGGCTCAATTTCTACCACCGTGCCGCGTGATGCGTTGATCAGCACGCTGCCGGGCTTCATCGCAGCAATTTGAGTGGCGCCCATCATCCATTGCGTGCTGGGCAGTTCGGGCACGTGCAGGCTGACGACATCTGACAGCCTCAGCAAGTCGTGCAGATCCGGGATTTGCCGCGCATTACCCAGCGCCAGCTTGGTGACCACGTCATAAAAAACAACCTGCATGCCTAAGCCTTCGGCCAGCACTGAAAGCTGTGTACCAATCGAGCCATAACCAACGATGCCCAGTGTTTTACCGCGAATCTCGTAGGAGTTGTCGGCCGACTTTTGCCAGCCACCCCGATGCGCCGCCGCGCTTTTTTCAGGCACACCGCGCAGCAGCAAAATAGCCTCAGCCAGCACCAGCTCGGCCACCGAACGGGTGTTAGAAAACGGCGCGTTGAACACCGCTATGCCTTTTTCACGCGCAGCATTCAAGTCAACTTGATTTGTGCCAATACAAAAGCAGCCAACAGCTGCCAGCTTGTGGGCATGTGCAAACACGTCTGCCGTCAATTGCGTGCGTGAACGAATGCCGACAAAGTGTGCGTCTGCAATTTTGGCTATCAGCGCCTCACCTTCTAGCGCGCCGCTGATGCTTTCGATGTTGGTGTAGCCCGCAGCTTTCAGCACGTTGACGGCTGACGGGTGAATGCCCTCGAGCAGCAAAAATTTAATGTGGGCTTTGTTAAGCGAGGTTTTGATAGTTGAAAGTGTCATGGCCAGAGTATCCAGCAAAGGCGATGGGCTATGTCATGTTACGGTTTTGTGCGGGCAAACCAAACGCCGCGCACACGCGCCAACATGCGCCGAACACCGCGCCACAAGGCCGACTCACGCACGTGAGCCAAAACGCGGTCTTTCCAGCGCTTGTAGGGCGTGTAGAGCCTGGCAAACCAAGTCAGCCTCATCAAGGCGGGTTCGGTCAATTGAAACAGCCTCGCAGCAACCGCCGTGCCGGTGATTTTGGCGGCAATGACCAGCGTCACGCCCAATGCCGCGTGACCTTGAGCGAACAGATACAAAGCCAGCAACTTGATAGGAACCAGTGTGACCACCGGCACACTAAATACCAGCAGCGCTGCCCAAGGCGGCAGGCGGGTGACGACGCCTTCCAGCTTTGCCCACAGCGGCAGTTTGGCTAACCTGGCAAAAATCCGCGCCAGCGGCTCCCAACCCCATTCCTCAAACAGCAGCACCAGCAAAATGGGAGCCAGCAAAACGTTGCGGAGAATTTTTTTAAAGAACTGCATGCCCTTCGAAATGGTCACTTTTTCTAAAACATCAAGCCCCGCACTGCAAGCTCACCGCTTGCAAGGTTTTGCCCGTCTTGTCGTCCAACACCACCAAATTGACTTGTCGTGGGTGGCCCGGCGTGGGCGCAATACTGCGAAACTGCAGCGTTTGCGCCGCCGCATCGCCCGGGTATTGCCCGGCTTGCACCAGTTGGCGCACCACAAAGTCGTGTTTTAAAATTCACCTTTGTTTTCGCCCGACAGCACCTTGGAGTTGTGGCCGTGTTCGGTCACTGTCCAGTACGCGGACCAGCTGGTGGCGGGCGATATCGGCGTCACGCTGGCTTCATACTGATTAGCGCCCAGTTGTTTTAACGTGATGTTGGCACGCGCTGGCTGTCGGCTCTCGGGCGTGCCGGCCCAGCGCGGCCAGTCTTTACCGTCCAGCACGGCTTGCGGGGTGTAGACGCTGCGCAGGGTGTTTTTAGCGGCCAGGTCGCGCTGGCGCTGGGTGTAGGCGGGCGCGGCAAACCGGTCAACCCAGCCAATATAGTCCCAGTAACCGACGTGAAACGCTTGCACCACCACCCCACCATTGGCTGCTGCGCCCTTGAGCGTCGATGCCCATTTGTCGGCAGGCGGGCATGAGCTACAGCCCTCAGACGTGTACAACTCCACCACTGGCGTGATGGTCACGCCAGAGCTGACAGAACACTGATTTGACTGTGCAAAAGTGCCTGTAGCCCAGGTAAATATTGCGCTAGCAGCTATTGATTTAATAGTATTTATTTGCATGGCTAAGCCTTTCAGATCTTGTTCAGCCAAGTGCTGACGCTGATTGGTCGGCTACAGCCAAAGTTTCTTACAGTGCGCCTGTCAAGCCGTCCGCGCGTTGTTTAACGGTCGGCTTGGCGCGGTTTTTGCCAGTAACCACGAGTCATCAGATACCTATCGCGCAACACTGGCCTCGACGTTAGTGCGCTAGTTTTAAAGCGCTGGCTGCTACGACTTACATCACCTTTGCAAGTTCCATGGCCACTACACCGGCCAGGTGGGTTTGCAAAGCGCCTTGACTTAGCCTGGACATGCTGTCAGACGTCCATCCGGCCATTTCCAGAACGTTGGCAGCCGCGGCAACTTCAATGAACGGAAAGTTCGGATCTACATGTCGCAGGTCGGCGTAAAGCGCGCTGAAAACAGCGTCCCGCATGTGTTGGTCAACGATGACCAATGCCGGGTACTCCATCTCGCAAAATCGCGCTGCCTGAACTGCATTGGGCACGCAGTCCAGCACCAGGCGGGTGCTTTTGCAAATGGCTCGAACCTCCATTTGGAGCCGTGCGTTGTCCGTGATCAGCAAAATCCGCGCGCCCGCCATGGGCCTTGAATCACCGTTGAGCGCGCCCTGATCGGTCTCGACTTCAATCGCCGTCAATCCTTCAAGGCGTCTGACTGTGCGCGCAAACTCGATTTGCAGACACGTCTCTTGGGCCGAGCTTGTGCGCTTGACTGACAACCCCATGGCTTGCGATATTTCGTTGACCAGGTACCAGCTGACGGTGTCGTCGAGCGGTGTATCGTCTGCCTGGCCCTTGCCTTGGCCTTGGCCGCTGTCAACAGCTTTGCTTGCAGGGCAGTGGCTGCTTTTAAACATCAGCAGGCCATGCTCCGGCCAGTTTTGCATTTCCAGCGTGACTGTTAATTTGACGCCTAGACCACTGGCCCAATCAAGGGCGGCATTGATCAGGCTGTGAAGCAGGCCGGCATCAACAATCACCTCAACCGGGCGCAGCCGTTGAAACACGTCAACGCCCCGCATACGAAACGCTGTGGCGTGCTCTTGCATGGCAACCAAAACCATGGCGTCCAGCTTAAGAATTTCGTGCGATTGACGCAAGCGCCCGTAGGCCAGCCTGGCAATTTGCTGGCTTTGCATGGCCAATGTGCGCGCTGAAAGGATGCCTGCACTGAGCCGCTTAACGTCATCTCCCGTTAAAAGATGGCTGCGTTCTACCTCCAGCAGCACCGACTGCATTTGCGACAGTGGCTCGGCGAGTTCGCGGCCCAAAATGCCCGCCAACACGAAGTCAGAGTACAAGTTGGTACCGGACGCAACGCTCGCAGCAAGGCCGTTTGCGTTGACGGGCGCAATCCAGTTGATGGGTTGGGCAGTGTGGGTAGGCTGGTGGTGCAACATCAATGAAAATCTCCGATGGGTGATTCAGTCAGGGGCTTTACGTCAACAAAAAACGGGTTGGTCTGGAAAGTCAAATATGCCGGCGCATGGCTTGCTAGGCCATGATGGACGAGGCCGCGTACTTGCGCCACACGTCAGGAACCAGCTCAAACAACGGGGTCGGTTCGCGCTTTAACTGCTGCCTGGTGCTGCCATGCTCTAGGCTGGGGACAGCGCCGCTCAGCTCAACTTGCGCCAGCTGCTGCATCCAGGACAGGTCGATTTGTCCGTCCGCTGTAGGCCTTGAAAAAATCAACTCCAGCATTTTTTTGGCTGCCACGCTGCCCTGGTTTTGTGCCAGCTGGTAGAGCCGGATGGCTTCCGTGTAATTTGACGGCACGCCCTGGCCGCGGTGGTAGCGCTGAGCCTGCGTAAAGTTATCAAGCGCTGACTGCGCTTTAACCGGTGCTACAGCGCTTGCGCCGTTGCTTGGGGTTGGTACGCTGGCATTTTTAATTCGGCTGGCAACCACCGAGGCATTGATGGATGCCGCTGCCGACCGAGATGCTGCGCTTTTAAAAAACCCCAGCGCTTCTGCCAGCTTGTTTGAAAAAACGCTGTCCAGGCCCATTTCAATTTTTGCATTGGTGTCCCCCAGCTGGGCCGCATTGGCAAGCAATTGGCGGTTGGGCAACTGCTGGTTGCTCGCAGACTGGCGATAACTTGACTGCGCCAGCTCAAGCGGCGCCATCCGCGCGCGCATCAGCCATTGCAAATACTGCGCGCGCGGCAGATCAACGCTGCGTAAAAGCACAATCCATCCTTGGGCAGCAGCTGGGCTGGCAGCTGCCTTGCAACCTTCAATCTTGCACCACGCCAGTCCGGCCGGGGCCAACGGCGCACCAAGTTGCTGCGCGCGCTCAAACCACACTTCTGCGTCAGCAGTGTTAACAGGCAAACAGATGCCGTGCAGCGTGAGCAAGCCCATTTGCCAAGCCGCATTGGCTTGTGTGCGTTGCTGGCGAGCTTTGGGCAACTGGGCATTGTCTGGTGCCAGCGTACCCATTGCCGTGGCACGCAGGTGCTCTAACTCTTTTGCCGCACTGGTGGTATTGGCAGCACTGGCTCCGGTTCTTGGCACGGTCAAGGGGTCTAGCGCACACGATGAAATCGCGGTGATGGACGGCCCCGGGCTGGTGCTGGGGTGTACGGCAAAAGGGCTGTTATCGGCGAGCTGAATTTTTCTTTTACGGCTGTCTGTGCCAACAACGGGTTCTGTGACGCGCGGAGCAGGCAGGTTAAATTCATAAATCTCAGGCGAAGGCGCAGCCAGGCTGCGCACCCGGGCCATTGCATTGCTGTGGCCAAGCGTCACAGCAGCAGCGGCAAGGGCACTGCTGGCTAAAAACAGATACGTCGAATAACGGCGCGTCATGTCGCTCTTTCTGGTGTCTGTTGTTGTTAAATTAAATGAGGCCGTTGTGACTTGGCCATGACTTGTGGGCGTTCGAGTCGGCCAGCTATTTGGCTGGCGCGGCGCTGGTTTGCGCGGGCGCGGCGGCGGCGGGGCTGGTCTTGGCGGCCACGAGCCATTGCAAGCGCGTGGCGGTGTAGGCCTGCTTGCCAACGTCTTTGTCAAATGCCTGGTCAATGCTTTCCAAGCTGCGCACGTCTTTGATAGCAGTTAGCGCAGCGGTATTGATCAAAGCGGGCAACTTATTGGCGATATCGGTGTCGGTGGCATAGCAGCCGACTTGCTCAGTGCCGGCGCTGGTAGCGTCCATGATGAAGCCCGGCGTTGGGCTCATCCAGTCAGGGATGCGGATGGCCATGTTCGACGAAATCAACGCGCTTGGGTTGGTTGCGTTTGGCAGCAAACGCATCACCGTACCGCCTGCTTCATGCAAGAAGCAATACAAATAAGAAGCCCGCGTCAGCGATGCAGATAAAAATATTTGCTCGCCCACTTCAAAAGCAGGCCTGCCTACCAACGGGTTTTCCAGCTGCAATTCAAGTCGCCGCGGTAATGCAGGCGCGCCCAACGCAGCTTGCAGGTATGGGCTGCCAGAAATCGGCAGGCCGCCGGATTTTGGAGTAGCCGTTGTGCTGCCAGCCGACGACCAGCCGACCTGGCTTAACTGTCCGTTGACATTCAGTGCCACAAAGCCGCGCAGCGCGCGCTCATAGGTCGCAAAGTCCACCACGCCAGTCACAGCCAGCCCTGAGTCGGCTTGAAATTTACCCAGCGCAGCAACCAGGGCCGGGCTGCGCTCTTCCAGTTTTTCGCCACTGTTTTCCAAATAGCCCTGGCTGGTGAGTGAGCGCTGCACCAGATTGTTGTGAACCAGTGGCGCGCCTTCGTCAAACCAGTCGCGCATTTGCCGCTGAAAGTTAGGGTCGGTTTGTTCCAGCGTCAGGCACTGCCAGTAGGGCACGCGGGCCCACTTGCCCACCATCTCAATCATGCCCAGGTCAATCAGCGTGCGAAGCGCACCGCCCGCACCGATTGAGTAGTCGCGCCCGACGTTGAACTTCACGCCGTAGCTGCCGATGCGCCCGGCCAAGTCCAGGCCCTGGCCTGCACCACCAATGATCACTTCGTTGGCCGAGTCAAGGCCGGGTATCAGCGTACGGGTACGAAAGTCGCCCAAATGCAACTCCAGGCCAATCACCGTGGCGTTCTTGCTTGCGCTGTAGCCGGTGTCCAGGCGGGCGGCAGATGTACCGACGTCGAAGCGGTTGTTGATGACGTTTTGGTCAACGTACGCGATGGCACCTGACACATACAGGGCAGGGCGCTGCAGCTGCATTTGGTTGTTGTTGAGCAATATCGTGGTCAGGTTTTGTACCGTGTCTTGCCG